>NZ_JAPPTH010000059.1:0-2788 GCF_027587015.1 Vibrio sp. Makdt | reverse complement strand
TGTCGGTGGACAACTAAGATCGAAACTCAGACAATAAAGTTCGCAACTTTAACATTAAAGATTGAAACTTTTAGGGGTAAGCACTACTCCTGCTGAAACAGATTTTTGGACAAAAGCTTGTTAGGTGGTTTGCCCTATCAAAGCTGGTAGATATTAGAAAAAGTATAATAACTCCTGAATGAAGTACCTTTTAAGATACTAAAAGACCACCACGGTGGGTGATCATTTAACAGTAAATATATTTTTTGAGCTGGCGAGTAGCTAAAAATTCGGCAGAAGCCAGTTAGAACTAAACCATTGATAGTCTAAACAAGATAGTTCGTTCTAACTAACTCAGAAAGCTCGGAACAATCGAATCAGGCTAATCTGCTCTAACTATTTACTAATTCACACAGCCATCATCAACGAAATCAAACACGCTGAAAATGACTTTTCGCTTCAATGATACTAATATCTCTCAACGCTAAGTTACCATGCTGCAATAAAGAAGAATTATTCTCCTTCAACTCAGCCAGTATGCTCTTTGCTAAATCCGGAGTAATTGGCGAATAGAGAAATGCCACCTCACGCAAAATATTGCTAACAACAAAACAGGTGTTTTGTACATGTTGTGATTCCTGCCCTTTACTGATTAGCCATGGTGCTCTGTGGTGGAAAAAAACATTCAGTTGTGCAAGCACTTGTTTAAGTATTAAGGATACTTGATATATATCGTCCATTTTGTAGCTCTGGATAACCTGTTCTAGCTTTTGTTGGCACTTATTTAAAAGTTGCAGGCACTCTTGATCCAAAGCTTGCGTTATACCGCTTTCTAGCTTGCCTTCAAAATACCTAAGTAGCAAAGTATGGTTACGTTTAACCAAATTAGCCAAATTATTGGCAAGATCCACATTGATGACTTCAGTCAGTTCGTTAATGGCCAAATTACCATCACGGAACAGCGGTTTCTGCCTTACTAAAGCATAACGCAAGCCATCTTTAGAAAGCTTTTGGCTGAAGCTGCTCGGGTGTACGGTGGTTTCTGGATTAGATTTAGATATCTTATCCCCCTCTACTGTCCACCACCCATGCACAATTAGCTTTTCAGGCAATGGGAGGTCGAGGGCAAGAAGAAACGCAGGCCAGTAAAGAGCATGAAATTTTAAAATATCTTTACCCAATACATGTTTGGTTTTTGCAACCGCTAGGGGGGTGTGTCCCGTCTGTTCAATAGCCGTTATATAACTAAACAAAGCATCAATCCATACGTAGACAGTATGGTTAGCATCATTGGGAACCTTAACACCCCATGTATTGTTGACCCGCGATACTGATAGATCTTCAAGTGGCTCTTTCTGTAGCTGAGCAATAATGCTCTGTTGAAAGTGTTGAGGAGTAATCACGTCAGGATTTGATTGATAGAAGTCCAAAAGTTTTGCACGATACTTTTCCAAACGAAACAGATAAGTCTCTTCTTCTACAGTTTGCACTGGTTTTTTATGTACCGGACAGTGCTTATCTTCTGCCAGCTCCCTTTCTGGATAAAACTGTTCGCAGGCTATGCAGTATTCACCAGAATAAGTGCCAATATATATATCATCATTTGCATATAATCTTTGCCATATTTGGCCAACGTGGTGTTTATGTTCACTTTGGGTGGTACGGATAAATATGTCTGGATGAATATTTAGCTCAGGCCATAAATCAGAGAATGTAGCGGATTTGGTATCCACAAACATTTTAATATCTGAATGATTTTTTTCTGCGGCGGAGGCAATTTTCTGGCCGTGTTCATCGGTTCCTGTAATAAGTAAATTCCGCTTGCCAGTAAGCAGGGCGAAACGATGAAAGATATCACCTATGATTCCACTGTAGGCGTGGCCCAGATGAGGCTCACCGTTAGCGTAAAAAATTGGAGTGGTAACAAATGACGTCATGACTGTATCTCCTAGATTAACATTTTTATTAACTGGAAAGGCAATCATTACTTATTAGTTTGTTCACCATTCCAGTTTGTGATAGTTGGAATGATGTTGCTTTGGACTTTTTTCAGAGCAAGCAGACCATCCCTCTCAGCATTCGCTGCGAAGGCATGTCCGTCATTGAAATTTGGGTCAAATATATTTTGCTCATGCACTAAAGCTATCAGATACCTCCTAGTACAACAAGCCCAAAAAGCTTTATGAGTGTCAATTATGCTAAGCAGATATCTCCATGGTGCTAAGTAAGTGTAAACAAGAATATATAGTTTGTGAATGGTTGATTACTCCAAGTAGCCTTGGGGCACAGGCTTTTCAGAAGAAAAGCCTGTTTCAGCTCCTGTCTGTCAACTGTCAGTTTTCTCAGACAACCTCAGAGCGTCTTCTAGCTCAACGCCAAGGTATCGAACTGTGTTATCTAGCTTCGAATGTCCAAGTAAGATCTGTATGGCCCTGATGTTTTTCGTTCTAGCATAGATTAAAGTGGCTTTGGTGCGGCGCATGGAATGAGTGCCGTAATAGTCAGCATTCAGTCCCAGTTTTGCAGCCCAGATCCTGATAATTGAACAATAGAATGAGTAGCTGATAGGTTGCCCAAAGCGTCGGCTACTCGGGAATAGAAAACTGCTTGCCTCTAGGGATGCTGCAAAAATCCATCGGCTAATACTTTGCTGTGTTCTCGGAGTAATCTCATAATGGACATCGGTGCCAGTTTTTTGCTGGATGCACTGAACCCTTTCATAGATAACTCCTTGCGAAGAAACATCGTAAACGTGTAGCTTTAGCAAATCACTCGCTCTTAACTTGCTATCTATAGCTAGGTTCAGTAG
>NZ_JAPPTH010000058.1:0-2792 GCF_027587015.1 Vibrio sp. Makdt | reverse complement strand
GTCAGGGAAAACTCATCTCAGGGCTCGCTTCCCGCTTAGATGCTTTCAGCGGTTATCGATTCCGAACTTAGCTACCGGGCAATGCCATTGGCATGACAACCCGAACACCAGAGGTTCGTCCACTCCGGTCCTCTCGTACTAGGAGCAGCCCCCTTCAATTTTCCAACGCCCACGGCAGATAGGGACCGAACTGTCTCACGACGTTCTAAACCCAGCTCGCGTACCACTTTAAATGGCGAACAGCCATACCCTTGGGACCGACTTCAGCCCCAGGATGTGATGAGCCGACATCGAGGTGCCAAACACCGCCGTCGATATGAACTCTTGGGCGGTATCAGCCTGTTATCCCCGGAGTACCTTTTATCCGTTGAGCGATGGCCCTTCCATTCAGAACCACCGGATCACTATGACCTGCTTTCGCACCTGCTCGAATTGTCATTCTCGCAGTCAAGCGGGCTTATGCCATTGCACTAACCACACGATGTCCAACCGTGTTTAGCCCACCTTCGTGCTCCTCCGTTACTCTTTGGGAGGAGACCGCCCCAGTCAAACTACCCACCAGGCACTGTCCGTAATCCCGATTCAGGGACCAACGTTAGAACATCAAAACTACAAGGGTGGTATTTCAAGGACGACTCCACCACATCTAGCGACGCGGTTTCAAAGTCTCCCACCTATCCTACACATGTAGGTTCAATGTTCAGTGCCAAGCTGTAGTAAAGGTTCACGGGGTCTTTCCGTCTAGCCGCGGGTACACTGCATCTTCACAGCGATTTCAATTTCACTGAGTCTCGGGTGGAGACAGCGTGGCCATCATTACGCCATTCGTGCAGGTCGGAACTTACCCGACAAGGAATTTCGCTACCTTAGGACCGTTATAGTTACGGCCGCCGTTTACCGGGGCTTCGATCAAGAGCTTCGACCGAAGTCTAACCCCATCAATTAACCTTCCGGCACCGGGCAGGCGTCACACCGTATACGTCATCTTACGATTTTGCACAGTGCTGTGTTTTTAATAAACAGTTGCAGCCACCTGGTATCTGCGACTCTCGTCTGCTCCATCCGCAAGGGACTTCACTGATAAGAGCGTACCTTCTCCCGAAGTTACGGTACCATTTTGCCTAGTTCCTTCACCCGAGTTCTCTCAAGCGCCTTGGTATTCTCTACCCGACCACCTGTGTCGGTTTGGGGTACGATTCCTTACAATCTGAAGCTTAGAGGCTTTTCCTGGAAGCATGGCATCAATGACTTCACTACCGTAGTAGCTCGACATCGTATCTCAGCGTTAAGAAGAACCGGATTTACCTAATTCTTCCGCCTACGTACTTGAACCTGGACAACCGTCGCCAGGCCCACCTAGCCTTCTCCGTCCCCCCATCGCAATTGTAAGAAGTACGGGAATATTAACCCGTTTCCCATCGACTACGCCTTTCGGCCTCGCCTTAGGGGTCGACTTACCCTGCCCCGATTAACGTTGGACAGGAACCCTTGGTCTTCCGGCGAGGGAGTTTTTCACTCCCTTTATCGTTACTCATGTCAGCATTCGCACTTCTGATACCTCCAGCAGCCCTTACAGACCACCTTCAACGGCTTACAGAACGCTCCCCTACCCCACGCACATAAGTGCGTAGCCGCAGCTTCGGTGTATAGCTTAGCCCCGTTACATCTTCCGCGCAGGCCGACTCGACCAGTGAGCTATTACGCTTTCTTTAAATGATGGCTGCTTCTAAGCCAACATCCTGGCTGTCTGAGCCTTCCCACATCGTTTCCCACTTAGCTATACTTTGGGACCTTAGCTGGCGGTCTGGGTTGTTTCCCTCTCCACGACGGACGTTAGCACCCGCCGTGTGTCTCCCGGATAGTACTTACTGGTATTCGGAGTTTGCAAAGGGTTGGTAAGTCGGGATGACCCCCTAGCCTTAACAGTGCTCTACCCCCAGTAGTATTCGTCCGAGGCGCTACCTAAATAGCTTTCGGGGAGAACCAGCTATCTCCAGGTTTGATTGGCCTTTCACCCCTAGCCACAAGTCATCCGCTAATTTTTCAACATTAGTCGGTTCGGTCCTCCAGTTGATGTTACTCAACCTTCAACCTGCCCATGGCTAGATCACCTGGTTTCGGGTCTAATCCTAGCAACTGTACGCCCAGTTAAGACTCGGTTTCCCTACGGCTCCCCTAAACGGTTAACCTTGCTACTAAAATTAAGTCGCTGACCCATTATACAAAAGGTACGCAGTCACACCACGAAGGTGCTCCTACTGCTTGTACGTACACGGTTTCAGGTTCTATTTCACTCCCCTCACAGGGGTTCTTTTCGCCTTTCCCTCACGGTACTGGTTCACTATCGGTCAGTCAGTAGTATTTAGCCTTGGAGGATGGTCCCCCCATATTCAGACAGGATATCACGTGTCCCGCCCTACTCGTTTTCACTGATGATGAGATGTCGACTACGGGGCTATCACCCTTTATTGCGGCACTTTCCAGAGCCTTCGTCTGTCTCATTAAAAGCTTAAGGGCTAATCCAATTTCGCTCGCCGCTACTTTCGGAATCTCGGTTGATTTCTCTTCCTCGGGGTACTTAGATGTTTCAGTTCCCCCGGTTTGCCTCTTGTTGCTATGTATTCACAACAAGATACTTACTTATGTAAGTGGGTTTCCCCATTCGGAAATCCCAGACTCAAATGACTTTTACTGTCTAATCTGGGCTTATCGCAAGTTAATACGTCCTTCATCGCCTCTGACTGCCAAGGCATCCACCGTGTACGCTTAGTCACTTAACCATACAACCCGAA
>NZ_JAPPTH010000057.1:0-3237 GCF_027587015.1 Vibrio sp. Makdt | reverse complement strand
TAGAAACTTTTAGATGCTTTTTGTCGTAGTCTGTCTTTTGTTGTAGCAAACTTTTGCCACATTGTTCGGTAGACCTTTTACTCATTCATCTGCTGTTAATCTTAGTTTGCACTACTAAAACTTATCCGAGCTAATTGGTAAATCAGAATCTCTGTTATTAGGCGACATTTGGCAGTCCAAAATTCCCTTCATGTGACTTAGGTTGTTGATTGTTAATTGAACCAATATAAACGGTGTTGCATTATAAAATGATAAAAGACGACAATTTTTCGTCTAATCAGCGTTAGCTGTTTTCTGAAGTCTGACTGTTTATGGTGCTTGTAAACGAATATATTGAAATATATGGGGCGTTCATGGAAGGTGTTGTAGTAGAAAAAAGTAAGATCGGTGAAGTTACATATCTGCTCTATTGTAAAAAAGAGTCGGTAAATAATCCTTTAGTCATCATCTGTCACGGTTGGAGCAATGATAAATATGAAGGCTCTAATCTAGCTTTAAATTTAGCTCTTCAGGGTTATTCTGTTATCTGTTTTGATGCAGATAAACACGGCGAAAGAGATGATGGTAATGCTCAAAACTTTAGTAGCCATTCGAGATTTATCAAAAGAATGACGGGTGTTATCAAGCAGAACTCAGATGACATAAATACACTCATTGAGCATTATCAGGAAGATATAAGGATTGATCCATCGAGGATTGCGGTTGTGGGTATCTCTATGGGGGCAATGTCCACATTTTATTCTTTGACCAAAAATAAACGGATTAAAGTTGCGGTACCAATTATCGGCTCTCCTGACTTTGTCGGCTTGGAGAAGTTCGCTTTAGAAGCCGATTCAGTTAATAAGATTCTTAGTGACGATGAGAAGTTAGCTATTAGGTATATGGCAGAGATTGATCCATGTTTGTACCTTATAGAAAATGAAAGTCGCCCTATGTTGATCATAAATGGTGAGAAAGATGATTGGGTTCCTGCTAATTTCGCGAAGGACTTTTATGAAAAAGTGAAGAGTAAATACGATAAAAACAATACTGAAATTGAGTTCAATTTAGCTGATGAATCGCATTACTTTTCCAACGACATGCGAGATCATACGATAAAATGGTTGAATAAAAATTTGTAGGCTAAAAGGTAAATCTGTAGCAATAGACAGCCATACAAACGCTTAAGGTTTCAAAGTATTTTTCTAATCTGAACGAAACGGTTTAGAGCAACACACCTAAAGCGTTTTGTCCAAAATCTTCACGGACTGAACTTTACCCGTGGCACTTTCTAACTCAAAAGTGGCCCAAAATAAGCTTAATTAATAACACTATGGCTTTCATTATCACAATTTTGGCCGACTTATTTCTAATACGAGCCTTATGAATTACGGTGTAAGCTCAAACCAGCCCATAACCCAGAAATAAGAGGCGATTGCTAACCTCTTATTCGGTAAAACGGGTGATTTTAATTAAAGTAACTTGGTTACACTCGATTGATTAGTACTATCGTTAACTTGATATCCCAAAGCTCGAATTTGCTCTCGGATTGTGTCTGCTTCATCATATCGCCCCTGTTGTTTCAAACATTGACGTTGTTCAGCGAGCTGTTGAACTTGTTTGGGGATTGTTAACTGTTCAACCTTATCAAGGTTAAGGCCAAATACTTGATCAAAATATAGTAGTGTCGCTTTTTTATTGGCAGGCTCTATGGAACTATCAGTGACCTCCCATAATAAGGCGAGTGCTTGCGGCATATTTAAATCACGGTTGATACGTGCAAGAAATTCAGCTTTGAACTGGTTGTCAACGTTACCACCGTCAGGCATATCAGTGATTTTCTTTCTTAATCTACGCAGTGCCTTTTGTGCGCCATTCAACCCTTCCCAAGTAAAACTGAGCTGGCTACGATAGTGACTGGTTAAGGTTAAATAACGATAAGCTAAAGGATCATAACCTTTGTCGATTAGGCTTTCTAAACGCAGTGTAGAACCCGACTTAGATATTTTCTCATTGTTAATATTTAAGAAGTAACCATGCAACCAAAAGTTTGCTTGTACATGTCCGTTTTTAGCTTGGCATTGTGCAATTTCATTGGTGTGGTGTATAGGAATGTGATCTTCACCACCGATATGTATATCGAAGGTTTCTCCCAAGTACTTCTCTGCCATCGCTGAACATTCAATATGCCACCCTGGGAAGCCATTTCCCCATGGACTTGTCCACTCCATTTGCCGTTTCTGTTCGCCAGTGAATTTCCATAGTGCAAAATCTGTAGGATGCTTTTTCTCCGCCATATCAACGCGAATGCCAGCTTCCAAACCTTCCTTATCTAATCGCGCAAGCTTTCCGTAGTCGGGTAACTTTTCTGTATCAAAATAAATACCATCACTGGTTTGATAGGTATAGCCTTTAGCTTCGAGTGACTGAATAAACGAAATCTGCTCTTGAATATGATCAGTTGCTCGGCAAGTGATAGAAGGTTTGAGAATGTTAAGCCTTTCAAGATCAGTAAAAAATGCGTCTTCAAAAAAAGTAGCAATATCCCAAGCTGATTTTTCTTGTTTGCGTGCACCTTTCTCCATCTTGTCTTCTCCAGTGTCACCATCTGATACTAGATGTCCGACATCGGTTATGTTCATGACATGATTGACTTGATACCCATTGATCTGTAGTACGCGTTTTAGGACGTCAACGAACAAATAGGTACGTAGATTACCGACATGTGCATAGTCATAAACGGTTGGGCCACATGCATAAAGGCCAACCTTACGGGGTTGAATCGTATAAAACGGACTCAGTGTTCTATTAAGGGTATTAAAGAGCTGGAGTGTCGGTTGGGTCATAAATCATATCCTTATAAATACAAAAAGGCCGTGGATGAAAACATCAACGGCCTAGGTAATAGTGCGATAGGTTTGCTACGTAATAGCTACACGAAAACGGCCGTAAATAAGGTATTTACAGCAACAACATAGAGTTTGAGTGGAAGTAGTTATTAGCGTCATTTTTTTAAATTAAAATAGATGATTAACAAAAGCAATACATTTATTCGATGATTATGTTGAGCATCATCGTTGGTAGTAATGGACGTCACCTGCACTATCAAAACAGGGGCATTAAACTTAGCTACTTCCCATACTATTAGTTATCCATGAATTGCTAATTTAGCTGAAGCTATAGCTCATTTCTGTCCACCGACGTTTCAGATCTTCCTAAACCCTACTTAAATGTGACTGCCAAACTTCATGTTGACCA
>NZ_JAPPTH010000056.1:0-3299 GCF_027587015.1 Vibrio sp. Makdt | reverse complement strand
CGAAGAGCAGCAAAGCACTGAGCTATCGGGTACGCAAGTAGCGATGGATACTCCTAACCAGTTTGACACATCGGTAGCACCTAACGATGGTGCAGAACATGACTCTATGATGCGAGAAAGTGGTACTCAACTAGCATCAACAGGATTTGACGCTCCAAACGATGGATATATGGACCCAAGTACGTCTGACGCAAACTTAGGAGACAACTCAAATAAGTTGGATATTGCGACAGCTTTAACTACTGGCGACAAGACAAATCTTGAAATGGACGCCGATGAAATTATCAATGGCGACAAGCTTGATACTGTAGTTGGCTTGGGAGGTTCGGTAGGAGAAATCGATGGTGACGTGAATTATGATCAAGACACAAAACTAACATAATGCCCATATTGATGACGTTTAATCGATATTTCTAATAACTAAACCCTATTGGTGTATACAAACTCCAATAGGGTTTTTTTTAGGTTTCCGAATGAAGATATATTCCACAATCGCATTGATGATCATGACGTTCGTTTCTGAAGCATATGAGGTTTCAGGGAGAAGTTTATTAATCATGGATGCGCAAACTACGGTTGGCTTAGAAGCTTTAGGTGTGGAAGCCGCTAAAGTTGATGCGTTGGAACGAGTTGAGCAAACCATTTCCAAGGGAGACAAATTTGGACTTGTGTATTCTTACCAGCCATCCATTCAGAAACTTATTGTCTTAGCTCAGGATAAAGTTGAATGCGATGTTGGCATTTGCTTAGAAACAACTATTAAATTGATAGTCGATAAACAAATTGCTAAGGCTATCAGTCAAAGTCTTCATAACAGTGCTAGTGGCATGTCGCAACTTGAGTCAAAGCCCAAAGATGTACTCAGTGCGCAGCTAAACCAATTTACATTGATAGAGTCACGCCACTCTCGGTTACCAATTGAGTTCCGCGCAAAAGATGGAATCTATTCTCAGTGGTTAAGGCTAAGAGCAAAGGAGCAAAAGGAGCTTGTTAAACGTATCAAGGTATCTACGATATTTAAGGATACGGAGTTCGTTCCACAAAAAGTTAAGCTGAATAAGGTGCCTGTGTTTGATTCCATCGGAGAGCCATCAACGTCTCAGTACATTGCCTATTCGTTTGCCCTACCTGGTTCCGAGCAGATGAACGATCTGGTAAAAGCCATTCCATCTTTAATCTCTGATACTCGGTATGTGACTATGAAGATGAGTGTCCCAGAGCTGTCCATAGAGCAGGTCGAATTTAGGGCTAAGTATCATTGCATGTTATTCGCATCGGCAGATGATTACTTATCACATCAATCGCTGACAACAGCTCAATTGTTTCACCGAGAGCCAGAAGTAGCAATCAACGTGTCAGGAAAGATAGTCCATATAGGTCGTGGGTACTATTACGAAAAAGGTTCCGAATCTGATTCAGTATTGAAGCGTTCAGGGATTCCAACCTATTGTGAACTGCTTAATGGAGAATTGGTGTTTCCTAAAGATACAAAGCAGGCAGCTTTTTTGGGGTCCCATGTGACGGTGTTTAGTACTGTTCGTATCCTGGAGGTAGCCACGGATTTCAATGCGGATGAAACGAATATTGATGATTGGCTTCTCGTTGATTCTAACTTTGATAAAGCATGGATAGAGTCACGTTATACAGATGAGATTAATACGATCCGACAAGGATGCATTGATGCGGTGTGTTCTTCACAGGTTATAACCCCTAAGCAATTCATGTTGATGCTTAATGGCGAACCCCATGTTGCCTTCTCTAAAGTCGCAGCCGGAATGAGGTACCCATTTAGAATTGAGCGCTATCAACCAACGTATCCTCTTGTTGTTCCATACGTGGGCTTACAGACTGCAGGGTATGGTACTGCTTTGAGTTCGTTAACAGTGGAGGAGTGATGTATGAGACGTATGTTTATTTTGTTGTTTCTAATGTCTAGCCTAGTGACTGCAAAGCCATTCGACGCAACTGTAGAGCGCGTAGTTCCGAGCGAGCAAGTAACGCAGGCTCTCTTTCAGCAATTGAAAGATGAAGCCGCGTTTTTAGCTGTCTCTAAAGCGGATTTACGTGGTTATGTAAAGACGAGTCAAAGTTATAACGGCGCTTATCTAGAGACATTGAAGGTTCTACTACCTCTAGTAGCCGATGTGGATGTTGTTAGTCAATCAGTGAATAACTGCACTGGCGCTGATTTTAAATGTGTATCACTGACAGTCAATGTGCATATAGACAGAGGAGAGTTCCAGTCTCAGCTTGAAATGATAAAGAATGATGAAGTTTTAAGAAGAAGTCTGGAGCAATATCATAGGGAGCCTGGTCATCCTCTTCGAAAGCGAATTACGATGTTGTCTTCTCAGATCGAGAGTTTGAGTAAACACGGTGAACAGTCTGATTTGGTTAATTCGCTAAAGGTGCAGCTTCATGAGAGCCAGTTGGTGGAACGTGATATTAAGTCAATGCGAATTGTGACTGAAATTGCACGGCATTATTCGGATTTCATTATCTTTACTCAAGTTGAAGGTATCGAGCGCATTTCTAGTAACAGAGTGAAGGTTACATTACGTTCACGAGGTAGCTCATATGGCAATCATGACTTTGATTCTCGTTTAGCGGCAATTATAGATAGTAACGGTTATGCAATGGACATGTACCATCGAGTGGTGCATCAAGGAAATGTTTCTTCTCGCATCAGTCTAGGAAATCACTTTGATGATGGCCACCAGCTAAAAGTGCGACAGCTGTGTATTGAACCGAACTCCTTTGAATATCATTCACCGGTTCTACAGGCTTTATATGAAAGTGACACGAAACTTACTCTTCCGCTTTATTCACAAAGTAGATTTGTACGAGTTGGTAGCTTCAAGGGTGAACCTGTACCAAAAGAAACAAAAGTGGATAGTTACTCTTACTGTATTTGGGATAAATTCGAATACCAATATTCAGTTGAATTGGCGGATAAAGAAATAGAACACTTTGCGATGTCGGGTAGTAGGTCAGCGGCCAGTCGTCTCACTATTGGCATAGAACCGGAACAATACGCTCAGATGTCGCCTAAGCAATGGCAAGCGTATATGGATAGCAAAGGCTTACTTGATGTTACCCACCAGAAAAAGCCTCGTAGGTTGTCACAGGGCGCAATGTTGCCAGCCTTTGGCAACGATTCAACGCGATACCGTGAGAATGTGATCATCGGTTGTAATGCGGATACCGGCGTCTGTCCAGACCGAGCAATACAACACTTCTAAATACATTCCCCCCACTTTTGGTACGCAACATATTCATTCCTAGCTTTTTTGTTGTAT
>NZ_JAPPTH010000055.1:0-3738 GCF_027587015.1 Vibrio sp. Makdt | reverse complement strand
AATGTCAGTCGCTCCTACGCCTTGAGTATACAAATCGTTGAGCCGTTTTCGATCTACTGTTCGTTTACGCCCAAACTTAATCCCTTTCAATTTTGCTTCTATTCGTCCTTCGTTGGTTCGTTCTAATATCCGATGACGGTCAGCTTGGGCAACTGCAGATAAGATGGTGACCACCATCTTTCCCATTTCACCTTCAGTGCTGATCCCATCATCTAGAAACTTGATGGCAACACCCATCCCATCAAATAATTTGATCAAACTGATCATGTCTGCTGTGTCACGGCCTAGTCGGTCCAGCTTCTTGACCAAGAGAACATCACCTTCTTCCACTTTCATCTGAAGTAATTCAAGCCCCTTTCTCTCATTGTTGCTGCCGGATGCCTTGTCACTAAAAATTCGGCTCGGCTTCACGCCAGCACTTTTTAGAGCCTTGAGCTGAATATCGAGGGATTGTTGACTGGTCGATACACGAGCATACCCAAATAATCTCAAAATCGTCTCCTATATCGAATAGTGGACAATGCACGTCTACTATCTCACTTTGTCGATTAAATAGACACTTATAAGTATCTGTTTTATGGTGTCTGATAAATTATAACATTTCGGACGGTTGCGAGATTGTTAAATTTTCAGTTTGTAGGAAAAGAATATGCCAGTCGATTTTTTGACCGAGGAACAAAAGCAAAACTATGGGTGTTATGCCGCCGAGCCAAATGATGTTCAATTAGCTCGTTACTTCCATCTTGATGAGCGCGATCTGGCGTTTATCCAGCAACGTCGAGGAAAGCACAATCGTTTAGGGATAGCATTACAACTGACCACGGTTCGGTTTCTTGGAACATTCGTTACCGACTTAGAGCCGATTTACCCCAGTGTGAAACAGTTTGTCGCCAAACAAATTGGGATCCGTCATCCGCAAGTGCTCATGCGTTACGCTCAGCGTCCCACCACTCACCGAGAACACACCTTTCTAATTAAAGAGCATTACGGCTATCGAGATTTTGGTAGTTTTCCTTGGTCTTTTCGCCTAAAGAGACAACTGTTCGCTCGAGCATGGTTGAGTAATGAACGTCCAGGACTCATGTTTGATTTTGCTACTGCCTGGCTACTTCAAAATAAGGTCTTGCTCCCAGGCGCCACAACATTAGTTCGCTTGATTAGTGAAGTTCGCGAGCGAGCACAGAAAAGACTCTGGAAGAAGTTGGCCGCACTTCCCAACCAATGGCAAAAGGCTCAGTTGCTGGCGCTATTGGAAGTGCCTGAAGGTCAACGCTTATCACAACTTGAATTACTAAGAAAAGGCCCAACCACCATTAGCGGTCCCTCCGTTCTGAGTGCACTCTCTCAATATTCAACCTTGCGTAGTTTAGAGATCTCTAAACTAAATTTTACAGATCTCCCTCTCATACAACTGCGTAGCTTGGCTCGCTATGCGGGGATGGTTTCAGTGAAGTATATTTCTCGAATGCCAGAGGAGCGAAAGCTTGCAGTACTGACAGCTTTCGTCAAAGCGCAAGAAATTATTGCTTTGGATGACGCCATTGATGTACTCGACCTCTTGATCACTGATATTACACGCGAAGCCAAAAAAATCGGTCAAAAAAAGCGACTCAGAACCTTAAAAGACCTTGACCGAGCAGCCTTGTTGTTAGCAAGAGCTTGCTCTGTTTTGCTTGACGAAAAAACCGGTGACACGGAACTGAGAACGTCGATATTTAAGCGAGTTTCAGAAGAGAATCTGCTTGAGTCTGTTGAAAAAATCAATGAGCTCGCTCGCCCCCAGAACAATCATTTTTATGACGAAATGGTTGAGCAATATGGGCGCGTTAAACGCTTTTTACCGACGGTTCTAGAGGAGCTTCATTTCTCAGCGGTTGCCGCTGGGGAGAGTACACTGGAAAGCATTCATTACCTTGCCGAGCTGAAAAAGACAAAAAGACGTTTTCTCGACGATGCGCCTGAGCACATCGTTAAGACATCATGGAAAAGGCTTGTATATGACGGGGATGGTCGTATCCAACGCGCCGGTTACTCTTTGTGTTTCTTAGAGCGTCTGCAAGATTCACTCCGCCGCCGAGACGTCTGGGTGACAAAGAGTGACCGTTGGGGTAATCCTAGAAAAAAGCTCTTAAATGGTGAAGCGTGGCAAGCTCAACGAGTGCCCGTTTGTCGAGCTCTTGGCCATCCAACGAACGGTCATGAAGCTATGCGGCAGCTCGCGCGACAATTAGACGATACATGGAGAGAAGTCGCTGACAGATTTGATGAAAACACCGAAGTGAGTATTTGTACCAATGGTAAGCACCCATCATTGACCATTTCGAATTTAGATAAACTTGAAGAGTCTCTGTCATTAAAAACTCTGAATCGCCGAGTAAAGCAGTTGATCCCGCCAGTAGACTTAACGGAGTTATTACTCGAAGTTGATGCTTGGACAGGCTTTACACAGGAATTTACCCACGTTAGGGAGTCCGAGGCAAGAGCGCAGGGGTTACACATCAGTGTATGTGCGGTATTGATGGCTGAAGCTTGCAATATCGGTCTAGAACCATTGATCAAATCGAATGTGCCAGCCCTAACTCGGCACAGATTAAGTTGGGTTAAACAAAATTATTTTCGAGCAGAAACATTAACTAACGCGAATACTAGGTTAGTTAATTTCCATATAAAACAACCATTAACAAATGCTTGGGGTGACGGAAATGTTGCTTCCGCGGATGGAATGCGTTTAATTTCCTCAGCAAAAACAGTGAATGCAGGTCCGAACCGGAAATTCTTTGGTGCTGGACGTGGGATCACTTGGTACAACTTCATCTCAGATAAATATTCTGGTTTTCATGGCATCGTCGTGACAGGAACGTTACGAGACTCACTTTATGTATTGGAAGGAATACTGGAGCAGCAAACAGGGCTCAATCCCATTGAGATCATGACAGATACCGCCGGAGCGAGTGATATTATCTTTGGTTTATTCTGGTTGCTAGGGTTCCAGTTCTCCCCACGGTTGGCGGATGCGGGAGAAGCGGTATTCTGGCGAGTAGATAAGTCTGCTGACTACGGGCCGCTAGATGATCTAGCTCGAAGTTGTACGGATCTTTCAAAAGCTGAAGAGCAGTGGGATGAAATGATGCGAACCGCTGGCTCATTGAAGCTCGGCACTATTCGGGCATCCGAGCTGGTTCGGTCTTTGCTCAAGAGCAGCCGTCCATCAGGTTTAGCTCAAGGCATTATGGACGTTGGCAGAGTGAACAAAACCTTGTACTTGCTTAACTATATAGACGATGAAGATTATCGCCGTAGGATCTTAACACAGCTCAATAGAGGAGAAGGTCGGCACGCCGTCGCTAGAGCGGTTTGCTATGGTCAACGTGGAGAAATTAAAAAGCGCTATCGAGAGGGGCAAGAAGATCAGCTAGGTGCTTTAGGTATCGTTACCAATGCCATCGTGTTATGGAATACTCTCTATATGCAGGAAGCATTAGATTGGATGCGGTCCAATAATGAAGAAATTATAGAAGACGATATATCTCGGCTATCTCCACTAATATACAAACATATCAATATGTTAGGTCATTACACATTTACCTTGCCAGAAGACTTAGAGAAAGGAGAGTTAAGACCTTTAAACCTTAATAATAGTGATAAATATTGAGTCGATATGAGAAAGATAAATTACGTCTTATCAATAACTTAACCCTCTAAACGTACACTTTCGTTCCGTTGGACCTCAAACCCCTT
>NZ_JAPPTH010000054.1:0-3896 GCF_027587015.1 Vibrio sp. Makdt | reverse complement strand
CTGAAACTTTTAGATGCTTTTTGTCGTAGTCTGTCTTTTGTTGTAGCAAACTTTTGCCCCAAAATAGTTCAGAGTGAATGCTCTAAACATTTTCAGGGCGTGTATTTCCCCTACCAAATATAATTCGATGAAAGTGGATAAGACCATGCTCATTTGGGGTGCGGGCTTTCAATTGAGCGTGATTGTAATTAACGTTATGATTCATTGTCTATAAATACGGAAAAAACGTTTATTGATTGTCATGGACTGTGCAGATATATGAGTATTTTCGAAAAAGAAACCAACTTATTCAACTGTTGGATTGGTAAGCGAGAAGGTTTTGTCGTAGATGGTGTGGTATCGGAAGAACACTATAAGAACTCTTTGCTGAAAATCTGCTTTGTTCTCAAAGAAGTCAATAATGAAGGCGGTGAAGGTTGGGATCTCAGGCAGTTTATTCTCGATGGTGCGCGTTGGCAGACCTGGGATCATATTTCACGTTGGGTTAAGTGTTTTTCAGAACTTGATAGAAATGTTAGCTGGTCTGAACTAGCGAACAAAAAAGCAACCACATTGTGATTGCTCCCCTCATAAAAGTTAAGTGTATCTCTTTCTTACAATGTAAAGAAGCCCAACTAAGCTAAGTAAACCCATCGAACCACCCGAGTCACCACCGGAAGCACCCGAGTCACCACCGGAAGGCGTTTCAGAGGTTTCAGGTTCCGGTACGTTAATTTCTACAACTTCAGAGTTAGTAAGGAAAAGTTTCCCTTCTTCCCCAGATGAAGTAACGTGATACTCACATACATCGAATTCGCCAACAGCCGCATCATCACATGTACTTAGGTCATAATCTATTGTGATGTCACCTTCTGTGTATGCCGAGTCTACTACTGTCCCTCTATGTAGGCTTTGCACCTTAATGACTTCCGTGCCATTAACCTTCTTTCTACTTGGGTAAGACCAAGCGTTCACATTATCTAAGATGAAATCTTCCGCATAGGAAAGGTGCGTTCCTTCCATTCCTTCATTACTGTAAGTGTTTGTTCTTGAGTGGATGCCGCGGATGTAACCATCTGAATCAGTGTAACCTATACCGCTATCACCACCTGTGGAGTCTCCCTGCCCTGCGTATACTGACGCCATGATCCAAGGCGATGGTGGAGCATAATCGTATGGTACGCTAACTGTTTGAACAGCATAGCTAAGAATTTGGCCAGTACCGCCGAAGCCATAAGCATAAAGGGTATCGCCGACATTAAAGTCCGTAAGTTTTAGTAGGCTCACTTGTTCAGATGCAGGAGCTGTTTCTAATTCCATTAAACCAATATCGACGTTTAAATTGTTATAGTCTGGATGCTCTAAAAGTGTTTTTGCGTAAACGATTGAGAAGTCTGGTAAATAAATTGGTTCAGAAATGCCGTTATCAGCGCCACAGTGAGCCGCTGTTAAGATCCATTTACCACCGATAATTGAACCAGTACAGTTCATTTCAACTAAGTTTTGATGATTTGAACGATCAACCTCTGTGCCGTATAAAATAGCTTGAGCTCCGAAGCTAAGACCTAAGATTGGGACCAATGCCAACTGCTTGAGTTTCATATTTTGTATTTCCTTGTTGAATGGACTTGAGTAAGAATATCAGTCCAATTTATTTGTCAACCCGCTGTACTCTATATCATTTACGAGAAGATTTCTGGATGGGATTCTCGGTAAGCATCACAAAACCTTCTGATTTATAGGCATTTTGTTAATAACTAAAGAGAAGTGCAGTCTAATTTTCAAATGAACGACTCCAAAAAAAAGGCAAGAGTGAGCTTGCCTTTTGAGAGTGTCGCTTCTTAAGTGACTATGCAGAGAAACTGCACTTTCAAGTATCCATCATTTAACTTTACCCAAGAGGAATCGGAAGTTCGTTTGGCGTAATACTCAAGCGATACGACCCAATTAGAACCGGATTTTGAGTATTTAGGTGTTAAAGAACCCGTTTCTCCATACTTATTGCGACTTGAAAGGGGCTGCAAGCTCTTGACCATTACATCTAGTTCAGGGGTATGTCCTTCTGGACAACTATGAATTGGAAATCTATCACCATGTCTTGCAACAACTGTGCGTGTCAAACCTGAGGCTACAGAGTATTGAGTGCCATCTTTATTCTCTAAAAACAGACCGCGAACATTTGTGATCCATGTATCGCCACCAACGTCCCAAGAATCGCCAGTCAAAGTGCTAGAACCATCGCGTTTAACAACATTCTCAAGGTGAACAGCGTTGGCCGGACGGGTAATACTTAAGGTTACTTTCTCTCTAGCGTCAATTGTATAACCCGGTATCATTTGAACTTTATTGAAGAGAGCATTGTATGTAGAGTTGTCTTTTACGCCCGCTAAAGAGAAAGACATTGTTAATTCAGGGTAGCCATCACCAGCTCTATAGCGATTCAAGATAATTGGTTCACAATATAGGTCATAGAAATACTGTTGCTAGTATGAGTTTATGTGCATATTATTAACTTGCTTATATTAACTTGCTTACTTTGAACATCATCATGTCACCCATATTTTGCCAACTTTCTTAACTTCGAACCGTGGGCTTTTTTTCACTTTGCCATACCTTAAGGGCTCATGATTGGCGCTCTGTATCACTCATATAGATTAAAGGCTTTTCATTGCGGTTGATAGTTCAGTTATGGCTTTAACCATTTCAGCTACTTTTTCTTCCCCAACCGTATCAATTAGTTGCTCTGCATATGCTTTATGAAATGGTCTTATTTTTGACAGAGCATTATGACCTTTTGGCGTTAACTGAAGTAACATAGCCTTTTGATGAGATGGATTTTCTAATGTTTCTAACATACCTTCATCGATAAGCTGTTTGCTGGTTCTCTGAACGCTTTGACGTGTGATCCCCATTTGACGTGCGACTTCAGCTTGTGTAAGAGGATCATTAACAAGAGCCCCCAACACTTGCCAGCGAGTTGCAGTGAGATCTGCCCGAGAAGCAATATTCTCGGCTATTGATAAAAACTGACCATTTAAAGAAAAAACAGTTAGGGCTAAAGTACTGAGGTCATGTCTTGGGTCACTCATTGAAGGAATTCTCCATTAACTCGTAAAAACCAGTTATGTCCCGCTGTTCGAATAATTTCAACCAAGAATCTAGCGTAGTTTCAGAATAGATCTCCAACTTCCTGAATATCTCTGCCGCAAAAGCAATAGGTTCAATACCCCCTGCGGTGATCAAATAGTCTGTCGATACAACGGGTTCTTGGATATAGTTCTGGCTACCTGCATATCCTGTCATTTCCAGAAATTCTTTTGCATTACTAGTATGCGGAACATTATCTAATATACCTTTTCTCGCTAAAGCAGCGGTTGCACCACAGATAGCTGCAACACAAATACCATTGTCGATAAAACGCTTGGCTGCATCGACAAAATCATCGATGCCGCCTGAAGCAGCATTATCTGAACCACAAAGAATAAGCATTTTACCATCAGAGGGATTTAGCTTATCGAGAGATAAATCTGGCACGACAGTTAATCCACCTTTAGTTCTAATCGATTCTTTATTTCGCCCAACCGTCTTTATTACAAACCTGTCAGGGAAAGCTTGAAACTCTTGAGAGTTGATATGAGCCAAGACATACCCGTACTCCCAATCAGAGATACCGTCATATACAGCTAGATAAATAGATTCCTTCATAAATTACACCTCAAAAATGACAACAGACTTACATTGTGTCAGTGTGCTGTCACAATTACAAGGGAATAAATTCAATGGGAGTTGCATACAATTTCACAAACTTTACATTAATTAAGTTGATATCACAGAGTTCAGCCTTTCAGTTTCTGTCCACCGACATTTAAGAGCTTCCTAAACCCTACTAAATTTGACGGCCAAACTTCATGTTGACC
>NZ_JAPPTH010000053.1:0-4929 GCF_027587015.1 Vibrio sp. Makdt | reverse complement strand
AAGTCGCGTTGCATTTAACGCATCAATTATCTCTTATTGAGAAAGAATTATTAATGGGATTATCCTAATGAGGACAAAACTAATTTGTACCTTCATAACAGCGTTATTAGCTGTTAGCACGGTACAAGCAAGCACTTTACCTGCACCAATTTGGCATACGATAACTTTTGTTGACGGCAGTTCTAAAGAACTGCGGTTAATGGGCTCTCAGCATATGTTTTGGTATCAAGACCAAACAGGTAGCCTCTATATCCAAGACTCTGACAGTCAATGGTATTTTGCTAGATATGAAAAGAATGAAGAAGAGCAAGGCAGAATAGTTTCCACTGGAGTTCTAGCTTCGAGTGAGACAGATGTACCTTCTGAATCTAATGTTAGGCATATAAAAATAGAGCCAACATACTTCAATGAGCTAATTCAATCACCCGCGGCTAACAACAAGAGGTTTAATTATATAAGGAACCAAAGTTCGCATGAAAGCCGAGCTTTAAATAATAAAACCATAGAGCAGCCATTATTAGTGGTACAGGTTAGCTTTTCAAACGAAAAAGTGGACCATGACTTTCAGTCGACGATATTTGGAGCCAATCAACAAAGCGTCCAAGATTACTTTCTAAAAAATAGCTACGGTAACTATAAAGTTGTTCCAGCGAAAGAGGGTGAAGGAACAAAGAATGACGGTGTCATTAATGTCACTCTAGATATTGAACACCCAAACTGCCACTCCAAATCAGAGCGTAATTGCCAAACTAAACTCAATAATGTGTTTGAAAAAGCGTATGAAGCCTTAGACGTGGATTTCAATCTTGCTCAATACGACTCGAACAATGACGGCAGCATCTCGCCTCAAGAACTCTCCGTTATGTTCGTCTTTGCGGGTAATGATAAATCTAGCGGTACACGAAAGACTCCAACGATTTGGCCTCATAAGTACGCTCACAGTACCGTCGAGATTGATGGAAAGCGAATCAGCGCTTATTGCTTGTTTGCTGATTATCAAGACGACCATCAGTCAACCATGGGAGTAATAGCGCATGAACTTGGGCATTTAATGTTGGGTTTGCCGGATCTTTACTCTTATAAACATGACGGCTCAATTGGACATTGGGGGTTGATGGGAGGCGGAAGCTGGGCAAGAAAGCCTAGCGACGAGTACGCAGGTCAGACTCCAGTAAACATGCTGGCATGGAGTAAAGAGGCGTCAGGTTTTCTTAAGCCAACCGTTCTTTCGGAGAATGGCCAGGTCCAAATTGACACTATTAAGGGAGAAAGTGTGATTCACCTTGACCCATACTTAAAGCAGTTTGGGCCTCGTGCTTATATAGAGAACCGACGCAAAACCGATTATGACCAAGCACTTCGTGGCGAAGGCTTGCTCATTACGGCGGTAAATATAGATAACCAGTTCAATAGTGATGGGCCGATGCAGGTTCAGATATTTCAGGCTGATGGCGATGGGCAACTCGAGAGTGGGTTTTCATCCGGTGACTCGGGCGATATTTTCCCCGGTAGAGAGACAGTGACGAATCTCTCTGATGATTCTGAACCATCTTTGACTGACATTACTGCGGGAAGAAGTACCGATGTAACTATCTCAAATATTATTAGCGATGCTGATAAGGCAACATTTTCGTTAGCTATTCCCAATGCGACCACTAAGTCGTCTTGGGTCACGTCATTTGGCCGAACTTATCCACGTTATAGTACAAATACAAACGTACTTGGGTTCGCCATTGACGTTGTTGAGGGGCGTGAGGATATCGTAGGGCTGCACTTCTACGCTAAGGCGACGAGTGTTGCTATGCCGATGTTTTATCGCCTAGTTGAATACCCGTTTCAATCAAGGTTTGGTAATGCCGTGATTAATGAAGCTGCTGGCCGTCTATTGCATCGAGGTGTTGCGCAGCAAGGTGGTGGGCAGATTATTTTTGATGAGCCTGTAAAGCTTGGACTTGGATCCAAGTTACTGGTGTTAGAAATTGAAAACGGGACACCTGAATATTCAACACAGTTTTTAGATGCTTACTTGGGTGACGGACAGAGGAAAACGCAATTCTTAGGCGCAATATCTGAGTATAAAACTCGAGGTTTGAGCCGTGGCTTCGGCCAAAACTTCCCTTTTGCGGTACTTTTTGAACAACCAAGCCAATCCAAGCCTATTGTGGTAGATGACTCTGTCGTTACGGAAGAAGACAGTCCGTTTATGCTCAACTTATTAGCCAATGACCTCAACTTGCCTAGATCTCACCCGTATTCAATTGAGATAGGTCGTAAGCCAGCTAAAGGTGTTATCAGAGGTATTACATATTTCCCCTCGAACAACCAGTTTGGACGAGATAGTTTTACTTATCGTCTTGTTGATGGTGATGGATACCAAAGTGATTACGCGACTGTTGAGGTTGAAATTAGGCCAGTTAATGATCTTCCCCAATTTAAGCTCAATAAGATTCAGGTTGGTGCTGTAGCTGGTGAGAAAGTGGTATTCGAAGTAACGACGATTACGGATGTTGATTCAGCTGAACATCAGGTCACTTGGACTCAGACAGAAGGTGCTAGATTAGCATTGAGTGGTACACAATCGAAAACATTGACTATACATGTACCAAACGGAGCGTTGGAAGGTGAAAAGTATCGGTTGAGTGTTAAGGTGGCGGACCCCGTAGGTGGATATGCCGAACAGTCGGTCACTATTGATGTGCGAAGAAAGAAGGCATTGTTGTTGGAAACGAAATCTCTACAAGTCAAATATGGTGATGAAGTCCAATTGTTTCCAAATATTAATGGTGAGGTGAAAGCGTTAAATATTCTTGAAGCCCCGCGTAATGGGATAGCTAATATAATCGATGCTCAGATTGTTTATAATGCGCCTGCAGAGCGCAGGCTGGCTTTATATGACAATATTAAATATAAGGTTTTATTGTCCGGCGGTGATGAGTGGGTTGGTTCTTTTGATATAGAAGTTTTGCCTAATGTTTCCAATGAATCAGAGGTGACATTGAATCAAGGAGAATCGTCAGGAGGCAGCTCATCATTGTCTATTCTTTTTATACTTTGTTTACTCTCTAGATTACGAACGAAACGTTGAAATAAAACCATAAAATAATTATGCATATACGAAAGGGCTATAGTTATCAGCCCTTTTTTTTTGCGCCTGACTTAACCTCATTTCAGAGTAAAAACAGCGTATTTTGTCGCATTTTCTGGAATTAAGTAATATTAATAGGTGTTTAGTTTCATTTGATGGCAATCTAGATCACAAATTTGAACAATCATTCTCTAGAGTGATTTTTGACCTGAAGTCTTATAAATGTCGACTTTTTGCATAAATTTCAAAGCTTTTGTAGCGCTTTAAGGTGGTGACTGCATACGTTTTGGTTATAATTGTGTTGATTGTCATTTGTCTGGAGGAGGTGTTCTGTAAGGGTCCAGGTGGACAAATGACAAATAAAATATGTTGTTTGTAAAAGCACATAAGGACTTGTGAATCAGTTGTTGTTGCAAAAAGATATCTGTATTTATTGAGATGCATATAAACATTATTTATGACTTTATAAATAATGTTTTTTTGTATCTCAATGGCACTATTGTTACTTTTACGCTGATTTTTAATAAGAATAATTAATAAAAGAACGCAACATCGGGGTAGTTTGCACCATGAAAAACGTCAACAGGTCTATCGACGTAAAATATTTAAGAACATTTTCACACGTTGCTAAGCACAAAAGTTTTACAGCTGCTGCTGAGTCTTTGTTTATGACACAGCCTGCTGTATCCCAGCACATTAAAAAGATCGAGAGTACAATAGGGGCAAGTATTTTTGACCGAAAAGAAGGATTTTTACTGACTAAACATGGAAAAGTATTACTGGATTATGCTGACCAAACCATGTCCATGTATGAAAGGTTATTTGAAGACCTAGAAAAAGTTGAACTACGAGATCAATTTAACATAGCGATCGCTGAGTCGTTTTGTTTCGATATGGTCAATCGAGTCATTAATGAATTTCGGATGCTGAACAACATCGACTTGTCCATAAACAGTTTTACTAAGTCTTCTTCGTTGGACCTGTCGCGTTATGACTTAATATTCACTATGGATAGAATTTCACAAGGAAACGGAAAATCTTATCAATTAAAAACGGTAAACTATGTGATCGCACATTCAAATTCACTTGACCCTTATGAGTGCTATCCACAGAGAGTTGTTTTCTGTAGCTCTTTGTCTAAGTCATATGTTCAAGAATTACTTAACAATTATAATATTGATTCGTCTCACGTAACGAGTTGGGTTAAAACAAGTTCATGCCAGTTGCTTAAAAATGAACTCGAGACCAATGGGACGGTTTTAATATTTCCTGAGTGGTCGGTATGTGATGAAAAGTGTAAGACAATCCCGTTACGTCAGAAAGTTAATATGTATGTCTGGTGCAGTGACGAAATTTCACAAGAACTAGAAACTTTAGGGATAAAAGATAAAATACAGCAAATTTTTCAGATTAGTGATATTTCCGAATCGGGAATAAAGCATAATATTATGTGACTAATTTGATAGTGTTGAAATTGTGCTGAAAATAAAACAACTTAAAGCAATGGGTATCCCATAAGGGATACCTTTTTTGTAGCTATTGAAACGCTTTATCTTACCGATTATATACATTATTAAAACTAACCCTCCTCCCATAAAACCTATAGAAATCAAGGTTGCAATGACTAAATCAGGTTGAATCCCAACGACCAATGCTGTCAGTAACTTAACATCGCCAGCACCGATTACCTTGAGGTACCAAAGTAAAACTCCAACAACGAAACACACAATAGAGATCGGCAGGGATGAAGCCAAATAACCGTTTGATAAGGCTACAACCAGGTTAACTACCAATGCAATTTTATTTAAGTTGTTTGGTATTTTCCTGTGTTTCCAATCAAAAAT
>NZ_JAPPTH010000052.1:0-6377 GCF_027587015.1 Vibrio sp. Makdt | reverse complement strand
AGTAACGACCAGAGACATCGTACGCTTTCATTAGCTGCATTTGGTTTTGTGTTAGCGTACCGGTTTTATCTGAACAGATAACGGTTGTAGAACCAAGCGTTTCGATTGCTGCTAGCTGTTTAGCCAAAGCATTATTCTTAACCATCTTAGTCGAGCCCATCGTTAATACGATAGTAACCACCGTTGGTAAGCCTTCAGGAATAGCGGCAACCGATAAAGAGATACCTGTTGTTAGGATTTCTAACCATGGCATACCGTGGTAAACACCGATAGCACAAACAATAGCAACAACCACAAGAGCAACAACCAATAACGCGAGTGCGATGGTGTCCATACGCTCTTGCATTGGTGTTTTCGTCTCTTCCGTTTGGTTCATCATATCAGCGATGTGACCAACTTCAGTTTGCATACCTGTGCTTGTTACAACAGCAAGGCCAGTACCTGTAGTCACGATTGTTGTCATGAAGCCCATGTTCTTCTGATCGCCAAGACCAAGGGTCTCATCTTCAAGGCGTTCAGACTGCTTGTTCACTGGCTCAGATTCACCGGTCAGTGCAGCCTCATCTACCGTCAGACGGTTTGACTCAAGAATACGAACATCAGCAGGCAGAATATCGCCGGTATTAATTTTGATGATGTCACCAGGAACGAGGGTTTTAGCTGGAACACTGATCCATTTACCATCGCGCATCACTTCGGCTTCTGGAGCTGCCATTTCTTTTAGCGCTTCCATCCCTTTCTGAGCTTTAAATTCTTGCCAGAACGCGATACCAGTATTGATAAGGATAATCACTGCAATAGCAATAGCATCAATCGCGTGGCCAGTAGACCAAGAAACGATTGCACCAACAGCTAGAATAAAAATCAGTGGGTTTTTATATTGATGAATATACAGTTCCCACGCAGAAGCTGACTCTTGTGCAGTCAGCTCGTTAGTGCCGTGCTTCTCTAAGCGTGCATCCGCTTCAGAAGTTGATAAACCTGTCGTTTGATCTGCGTTCAGTTCGTTTAAAACATCTGAACTTTGTTGTGTAAACCATTTACTCGTCATTTGAGTACTCCACATCAATGCCTCACGCCGAGGCTAATGTAATAAAATAATACTTATTTTTATATGATAGAAAAAATCGCACAAATCAAAAGTGAATATTTAATCGATTTAGTGCGCTTGAAAAACTATATAGTAAGGATTGTCTATTTAGCAAAGATCGCAAAAGATACACTTGATACACACTTGACAACTACTTTGAAAACACAACCACATCAAACATCAAACATAAAACAAACAATACAAGCCCAAACTATTGTTAAAAAAAGATAAGTACAAAAAATAGACACCCTTTGCACTTTCGTAAAAACCATTGGTTATTAGCGTATTTTATCGAAAATTCCTTAATAACGAAGTAAAGCATCGGAATAACCTTTCTACAAAAAGGGATATGTTGGCGTAATCATAAATTGATAAAATGGAAAGTTAGATGCCAATTGTAAAAACGAAAGTAAATCAGCAACAAGATGGAGATATAAGTCACAATTCAACAACCAAGGTCATTCTTGGCCATTACAAAAAAGACCAACACTCAAAATTACTATTTATGCAAAACTGCGAATTAAGTGCTAGTGACTGACAAATTAACAAGGCCGTCGCCCTTTAATTTCTTGTAATACAAATAAGAAAAAAGGTAGAGAGGGAGAGTAAGATAGATGATGAGAATAAGAAAATATGACCAAACTCATCATCTCTTTGGTGTTGCTTATGAGCTTGCTCATATATAGTGCTATAAAAGAAACAACCAATAACAAGCTAGGAGCAAATCATGTCAAACGGTCGTATTTTACACACCATGCTACGCGTGGGTGATCTAGACAAGTCTATCGAGTTCTACACCAATGTAATGGGCATGCAGCTATTACGTAAGAACGAAAACAAAGAGTACGAATACACACTGGCTTTCGTTGGCTTTGGCGACGAATCTCAAGGCGCTGTAATTGAACTAACGTACAACTGGGGTACGACTGAATACGACCTTGGTTCTGCTTTCGGCCACGTGGCTATCGGTGTTGATGATATCTACACAACGTGTGACGCGATTAAAGCAGCAGGCGGTAACGTGACTCGTGAGCCAGGTCCAGTAAAAGGCGGGTCAACACACATCGCATTCGTTAAGGATCCTGACGGCTACATGATTGAGCTGATTCAAAACAAACAAGCGAGCGCAGGTCTAGAAGGTTAATTCCGAAATACCTTTGCGAGATACGGCTAGAACGCCTAATAAGATAAACAAAGAAGCGAGCACAATGCTCGCTTCTTTTTTATCACTCTCACCATAATCGATATTCTTTACTAGGGCTTGTTGATGTTTTGCGGTTGAATTTTGTTCGAGATAAAAGCGTTTTAATCGCGGCGAGGGAGAAGTAGCCTAGTCATTTAAGCAAGTCTCCCTCAACAAAGAGAAAAACGCTTTTTGCCGAACCCTTTGGGCAGCGTTTGCTGGTTATTAACGACTACGTTATCAACTTCTCTTACAAACAAACGACATATCAAAGCCTCATCCTTCCATGTAAACCCAGCAACTCGCTGCAAAAACAAGCTCAAAAGGTCAACATGCCCTATATATTTTTAACAATCTCATTGATGAAACTTTACATGATAATGATTATCATTTAAATTAAGCACCTATTGATTAATGAGGTAATACAATGATTAGCGAATGGGAAAAACACACGTTACTTGCCGATACTGCATTGCAGCTCGACGATCCTGTACGAAGTATTCTTCATTATCAGCAGGCATTGAACCTAAGTGAGGAAATTACTGAGCGCACAGATATAGAGGCCGATGAGCGGTTACTGATCTCGGTTATATCTTGTCATAACCTTGCACAATTCTGGCGCTGGGCAGGTGATACCGAGTATGAACTTAAGTATCTTCAATTGGCTTCAGAGAAAGTACTGACTCTGATCCCTCAGTGTCCCAATACTCAATGTGCTAGCTTTATTGATTCCATTGGCTGTTGTAAAAAAGCACTTATCGACTTCATGAAACGCCATCCAAACCCTAAAATTGCTTCTATGGTGGAAAAAATCGATACCGCGACCAACTGCGAAATGATCGCTCGCTTTCGCCTCAACTAAGCAAATCCCGTTATAGGCACATATCGAGTTGATTAAACTAAATTTTAGATACAAAAAGCCCGTCATAGTGACGGGCTTTATCATTTAAGGTCTTTCGCTACCAGCTTAGACCTGTGTTCGACCTAGGGAGATAACCACACGTCGGTTCTTATCTTTGCCAATCGGCGAGCTATTATCAGCAATTGGCCGACGCTTACCATAACCTTGCACTTGAATGCGGTCTTCCGGCAAACCAAGAGATTTAAAGTACTCTCTCAAAGACTCGGCTCTTCGTTCTGACAGGTTTTGGCTAATGCCTTTGCTGTCTGCCGAATCGGTGTAGGTTGCAACTAAAACGAGGTCAATGTCTTGGTTATAACGAACATACTCGGCAATCTGACTAAGCCTTTTACGTGACGATTTGTTTAGCTGATCGCTATTACGGTCGTAATGCAAAATAGTGAATGAGATATCTTCGAAGCTGTACGGCAACAAGTTAGCGATACAGTCACTGAACACATTGTATTTCTCTTGGAACAACACCGACGATAACGCCACTTCAATACGCTGATCTCGGCTCTGCCACTCTTGGTAGCTAAATGTTGGGTAGCGCCCTTTCTCTAACTCACTCAAGATACCCCAAGCCGTTTGCCCGCCAACATAACCATCAAATTGCTGGAAGAACTTGATGGTTGTCATGCGATCGGCACTCTCGCCCGGGCGCCAAGGTGGTGGCATCGAGATCAAGCTAACATTACGAGTTGCCCCCATTGGGCGACGCATTTTCAGTTCGAAATCTAAAATGATCTTTTTACTCGCTCGGGATGAGAACTCAGCATCACCGAAGTTAGGGATCGGATGCACTAAGCGGCACTCTAATGGCGTGTTGGCCACCATCTCCCATGTCGACTGTTGAGGAGATGCTCCGTAACGCTTTTCTTGTGCCATGGCTGATGAAGACATAAGTAGCGAAAATAGCATTGAACCTGTTATGAGTTGTTTCTTCATAAAGTGGAGTATCTCTTAAGCAATTCGTTTAACAATGCAGCCAATTGCCGCATTTTTCTCTCGTGTTTAAATATGCAATTATCAAGCCGCAATAGGTTAGGTAATTTAAGATTTATTGCCCTTCCCTAGTTTTTATCACTGCTATTATCTGCAATAATGCAGCCTTAATCACACTTATTTGGGCTAACATGACTGTAGAAAACGAAGCTCTGACCCTAAAAAAACGCTTTCGCGGCTATTTTCCAGTGGTCATCGACGTGGAAACCGCAGGGTTTAACGCTGAAACCGATGCATTATTAGAAATCTGTGCCATTACATTAAAAATGGATGAGAACGGAGATCTGCAGCCTGCATCAACGCTTCATTTTCACATTGAGCCTTTTGAAGGCGCAAATATAGAGCAGGCAGCATTAGACTTTAACGGAATTAAAGACCCATTTAGCCCATTACGTGGTGCTGTGTCGGAACAAGAAGCCCTTAAAGAAATCTACAAGCTAGTGAGAAAAGAACAAAAAGCTTCAGATTGCAGTCGTGCAATCATGGTCGCTCACAATGCAACATTCGATTTAAACTTCGTTAATGCAGCAAGTGAGCGTTGTAAGCTTAAACGCGTCCCGTTCCATCCATTTGCTACATTTGACACTGCAGCTCTTAGTGGTCTTGCCTACGGTCAAACCGTTTTGGCTAAAGCTTGCCGCACTGCAGGGATGGAATTTGACAACAAAGAAGCACACTCTGCTTTGTATGATACGCAAAAAACCACAGAGTTATTTTGCGGCATCGTAAACAAGTGGAAAGCCCTTGGTGGTTGGCCGCTTGTTGACGAAGAATAAAAATAGAGTTGGTAAACGTTCACTCGTATTGCCTTCATAAAGAACACAACATCCCGAGAATAATATGAATCCTGTTGTAATTTCAGTTTGCATCATGCTTGTTTTAGCTTTGATGCGCGTAAACGTAGTCGTTGCTCTGACGTTCAGTGCAATTATCGGTGGCGTAGCCTCTGGTATGAGCTTGAACGACGCAGTCGCGGCTTTCGAAAGTGGATTAGGCGGCGGTGCAACGATTGCACTTAGCTATGCCATGCTTGGTACATTCGCTGTAGCTATCTCACGTTCTGGTATCACAGACTTACTTGCTCAAAGTGTTATTAAACGCATTCACGGCAAAGAGAACAGTGCGGCATCGACTGGTCTTAAATACGGCATCCTTGCGTCTTTGATCTTAGTGACCATGTCTTCGCAAAACGTGATTCCAGTACATATCGCCTTCATCCCAATTTTAATCCCACCTCTATTAGGCGTATTCGCAAAAATGAACCTAGACCGTCGTCTGGTTGCGTGTGTGCTTACTTTTGGTCTGATTACGCCATACATGGTATTGCCGATCGGTTTTGGTGGCATCTTCCTAAACAACATCCTGCTTAAGAACCTTCACGACAACGGCCTTGAAAGCGTCGTTGCGAGCCAAGTTCCAATGGCTATGTTGCTACCAGCTGCGGGTATGATCTTCGGCCTTCTAACGGCAGTGTTCTTCACTTACCGTAAGCCTCGCCAATACAAAGAAACCTCTCACACGATCGTTTCAACTGAAGCAAAACAGATCAACAAGAAGCACATCCTAGTAGCGGCAGCAGGTATTGTTGCAGCACTAACGGTTCAGCTATCGACGGGTTCAATGATCATCGGTGCACTTGCTGGCTTCATGGTATTCACTTTCGGTGGCGTAATTGCTTGGAAAGAGACACAAGACGTCTTCACCAAGGGTGTACATATGATGGCAATGATCGGTTTCATCATGATTGCCGCAGCAGGTTTCGCAGCAGTAATGAAGCAGACAGGTGGCGTTGAATCTTTGGTAGAAGCACTTTCAACAAGCATCGGCGACAACAAGCCTCTAGCTGCACTACTTATGCTAGTGGTTGGTCTATTGGTTACCATGGGTATCGGTTCTTCATTCTCTACGATCCCAATCCTTGCAACTATCTACGTTCCACTAGCGGCAGCATTTGGTTTCTCTCCAATGGCAACTATTGCTCTAGTAGGCACAGCAGCAGCGCTTGGTGATGCTGGTTCTCCGGCTTCTGACTCAACGCTAGGTCCAACGTCTGGTCTTAATGCTGATGGCCAACACGAGCACGTATGGGAAACCGTAGTACCGACGTTCCTGCACTACAACATCCCACTGATCGTATTCGGTTGGATTGCAGCTATGGTTCTGTAGCTTATAACTAGGTTCTATAGTCAGAATCAATG
>NZ_JAPPTH010000051.1:0-9006 GCF_027587015.1 Vibrio sp. Makdt | reverse complement strand
ATGGGTAGGCTAAATAACCCACCCATTTTTAATCAGAATAAAAGCGCATTAAAAAGGAAGAACAACAATAAATAATTTATTTATCAATTAATGTCATCTGCTCATCTAAGTTCAGTACGGTTAGTGCATTACTTACGCTGGTTGCTATTACATCAACCACGCCAGTTCTTAGAGCACCTAACAACGCGAGCGGCTTACTGTTCTCGGCAGCTATCGCAATCACCTCAGCGATTGGGCGAAACTCTTCTAACCCTAAGCCGATGACTCGGTCACTCATAACGGTGTTTGCCGCTTTACCGTGAACGTCAAAAAAGTCATAGCCAGCAAAGTCACCAACAACGCCCTGTAATAAACGAGATTGAACCACTTCGCCTGCGGTAAACCAACCTAGGTCAACCATGTAACTGTTTTCGCTCATATCACCGATGCCCACTAAAGCAACATCTGCCTTTCGAGCGAGATCGAGTGTTTGCTTTACTGTGCTGTTTTCCATAAAGGCGGTTTTTTGCGCTTTATTCTCTGCATAAGCAGGCGCATACAAAGTTTCAGACGAACCACCGTACTTTTTCGCTAGCTGTCGACAGACGTGGTCAGCATTGAACATACCGCCTCTAGGGTGAATGCCGCCTATGCCACACACGAACTTACAATCACGAGGGGTAATTACACCAGTATGGTGAGCAACAGAAGACACGTTACGACCTTGGCCTACTGTTACCACCATGCCGTTTTTTAGTGTACTGGTTAGGTAGTTAGACACTAAGCCTGCGACCTGAAGTCGTTGTTGCTCTTCATTCGGCTGATCCAGAGCGACAAGTGCACGCTTAACACCAAAACGTTCAATTAAGCGTTGCTCGATTTTAGCGCTGAACACTGGGTGGTACTTAACGGTTATCTCAACAATACCTTCATCACGGGCTTGCTTGAGCATACGACCAACCTTTGCACGAGAGATAGAGAACTTTTTCGAGATCTCTTCTTGGGTGGCACCGTCCTGATAATAAGCAACCGCGACTTCAGTCAGGAGATCAGTGTTTTCTTCGGAAACATCTTGGATATTCTTACTCATATACCACTCAACCTATATTTAACAATTATTTTACCTGCTTGAAGAACAAATGTTCGATGGCTAAGCAAGTGATACACAAGTTTACACCCTGAACATATGTAACAACAAGGAACATTTGCTCAACGTGATAGCCATGGTTTTATTGTTGATTAATTCGCCTCACTCCGCGTATTAAACGTTTGCTTGCATAGCCCATGATTACTAGAGCGAAATATATTTGACTGAAGTCACCATACCGCACTATTTATCGTTGACTTTGGTGCTAGATCGGATAAATATGGCTACATCATTTACTCATCGAGCGATCAAATGTTCTGTGCAAATGTTCGTTCGAAGAAAAATTTAAATTAATGTAAGTTTGGCTCACTGGAAACTCCACTAAGAACTTCATTAGTTAGCTTGCAAATGCCCACATCTCTCTTCTCACGAGATGTAATGCGATAGATAGGATGATCAAAATGAGCAACAAATTAGAGCAACTTCGTAAACTAACGACAGTAGTAGCAGACACTGGTGAAATTGATGCAATCAAAAAGTACCAGCCAGAAGACGCAACAACTAACCCTTCTCTGATTCTTAAAGCGGCTCAAATCGAAGAGTATGCGCCACTTATCGATGCTTCAATCGAATACGCTAAAGCGCAAAGCGCTGATAAAGCTCAACAAGTTCAAGACACTTGTGACATGCTTGCAGTAAACATCGGTAAAGAAATCCTAAAAACAATCCCTGGCCGTATCTCTACTGAAGTAGATGCTCGTCTTTCTTACGATACAGAAGGCAGCGTTGCTAAAGCACGTCAGCTTGTAAAAATGTACAACGACGCTGGCATCACTAACGATCGCATCCTAATCAAACTAGCTTCAACTTGGGAAGGTATCCGCGCTGCTGAAATCCTAGAGAAAGAAGGTATCAACTGTAACCTAACGCTTCTATTCTCTTTCGCTCAAGCTCGTGCTTGTGCTGAAGCTGGCGTATTCCTAATCTCTCCTTTCGTTGGTCGTATCATGGACTGGTACAAAGCGAAAGAAGGTCGCGACTTCGAAGCATCTGAAGATCCAGGCGTAATCTCAGTAACTGACATCTACAACTACTACAAAGAGCACGGCTACAACACGGTTGTTATGGGCGCAAGCTTCCGTAACATCGGCGAGATCCTAGAACTTGCTGGTTGTGACCGTCTAACTATCGCTCCTGCTCTTCTAGCTGAACTAGAAGCTGCTGAAGGTGAAGTTGTAGAGAAGCTAGTTGACTCTAAAGGCTCTAAAGAGCGCCCAGCTCCAATGACTCACGCTGAGTTCTTATGGGAGCACAACCTAGACGCAATGGCCGTTGAGAAAGTTGCAGAAGGTATCCGCAACTTCGCAGTTGACCAAGGCAAACTAGAAGACATGATCGCAGCTAAGCTGTAATCACACAGAATTAAAAAAGGGGAACGTTTGCGTTCCCCTTTCAATTTCCAATCCAATATTTAAACACTGGTAGTTATTATGGACCGTAAACAATTAGCTAATGCTATTCGTGCTCTAAGCATGGACGGCGTACAACAAGCAAACTCTGGCCACCCAGGCGCACCTATGGGTATGGCTGACATCGCTGAAGTTCTTTGGCGTGATCACCTAAACCACAACCCGTCAAACCCAGAGTGGGCTGACCGCGACCGTTTCGTTCTTTCAAACGGCCACGGCTCTATGCTGATTTACTCTCTGCTTCACCTAGCAGGCTACGAGCTATCAATCGAAGATCTTAAGAACTTCCGTCAACTGCACTCTAAGACTCCAGGTCACCCAGAGTACGGTTACGCACCGGGTATCGAAACAACAACTGGCCCACTAGGTCAAGGTATCACGAACGCTGTTGGTATGGCGTTAGCTGAGAAAACTCTAGCAGCACAGTTCAACAAAGAAGGCCACGACATCGTTGACCACTTCACTTATGCATTCATGGGTGACGGCTGTCTGATGGAAGGTATCTCTCACGAAGCATGTTCTCTAGCCGGTACGCTAGGTCTTGGTAAACTTATCGCTTTCTGGGATGACAACGGCATCTCTATCGATGGTGAAGTGGAAGGTTGGTTCTCTGATGATACGCCTAAGCGTTTTGAAGCTTACGGCTGGCACGTAATTCCAGCAGTAGATGGCCACAACGCTGAAGCAATCAACGCAGCAATTGAAGCTGCTAAAGCGGACCCACGCCCTACTCTAATTTGTACTAAGACTATCATCGGTTTTGGTTCTCCAAACAAATCTGGTTCACACGACTGTCACGGTGCACCACTAGGCGCTGAAGAAATTGCAGCTACACGTAAAGAACTTGGTTGGGAGCACGGTCCTTTTGAAATTCCGTCGGAAGTTTACGCAGAATGGGATGCGAAAGAAGCAGGCGCAGCTAAGGAAGCAGCGTGGAACGAGAAACTTGCAGCTTATGAAGCAGCACACCCTGAGCTGGCAGCTGAATTCAAACGCCGCGTAAACGGTGAGCTTCCTGCACAGTGGGAAGAGAAAGCAAACCAAATCATTGCTGACCTTCAAGCTAACCCAGCAAACATCGCATCACGTAAAGCGTCTCAAAACGCACTAGAAGCGTTCGGTGCTATGTTACCTGAATTCCTAGGTGGCTCTGCTGACCTTGCACCTTCTAACCTAACTATGTGGTCTGGTTCTAAGTCTGTTTCTGCAGAAGATCCAGCGGGTAACTACATCCACTACGGTGTACGTGAATTCGGTATGACTGCGATCATGAACGGTATCGCTCTGCACGGTGGCTTCGTACCATACGGCGCAACGTTCCTAATGTTCATGGAGTACGCTCGTAACGCAATGCGTATGGCTGCTCTGATGAAAGTTCAGAACATCCAAGTTTACACGCACGACTCTATCGGTCTTGGCGAAGATGGCCCAACTCACCAACCAGTTGAGCAAATCGCTTCTCTACGTCTAACTCCAAACATGAGCACATGGCGCCCATGTGACCAAGTTGAGTCTGCAGTCGCTTGGAAACTGGCTATCGAACGTAAAGACGGCCCAACGTCTCTAATCTTCTCTCGTCAAAACCTTGCACAGCAAGAGCGTAGCGAAGAGCAAGTAGCTAACATCGCGAAGGGTGGTTACATCCTGAAAGATTGTGAAGGCAAGCCAGAGCTAATCCTTATCGCTACAGGTTCTGAAGTTGAGCTAGCGGTTAACGCTGCGGCTGAACTGACAGCTGAAGGTAAGAAGGTACGCGTAGTATCTATGCCTGCAACTGACGCTTTCGACAAGCAAGACGCTGAGTATCGTGAATCTGTACTTCCATCTGACGTAACAGCGCGTATCGCTGTAGAAGCTGGCATCGCTGACTTCTGGTACAAGTACGTTGGTTTCGGTGGCAAGATCATCGGTATGACAACGTTCGGCGAATCTGCACCAGCAGGTGAGCTATTCAAGATGTTCGGTTTCACTACTGAAAACGTAGTAAACACAGCGAAAGAGCTTCTAGCTTAATCTTGATTCAAGTGTCTCGCCTTGAAATAGGTTGATGCATACCAAAAGCCCTACATTTTCATGTAGGGCTTTTTTGTATCTCGCCTTTCACCGTTAAAACGTAAACCTTGCCCCCAAACGAAGTGTATTCTGGTTTAGGTTTTTACTATACGTGTGTTCATACCCAGCATCGACCGCGAGCCAAGAAAGAACGTCAACCGAGCTCACAATCCCAAAGTTGTTTAAGCCATGCTTATGCGTGTCAGAATAGCTATAAAATGGTTGCAACGACCAACGCTCGTTAATCAAAACAATCGCCCCAGCCTCACCGATAAAGCCCTCATCGTAGTTTTTGGTGGTTTCTCTATCACACGGACCGAGGATAGTGTCATTTCGGCACGAAGAACGCCTCTGCGGCCTAACCCAATTCACCCCACCAGAAGCGTAAAGCTCAACCTGCGAAGTAATAGGATGATACCAGCCCAACTGAACAGACAAATCAGACAGTGTCGTCGAAGAGCGTGTGGTCACAGAAGAGTCGAAACCGACGAAAAAAGTATCCTTTAAGGCATAGTTACCGCCGACATAGCCACCGTAAAGCTGCTTACTCCCTGAGTTATTGTAGGCACCATCAAAGTAATCTTGAAAGCCATCGTCACTCACCCTCGTTTTTTGATATCCCGTGTAGAGGTAATTTGATCCTTTTGAGGCTATACAAGGCGCACTAATAAAACTTAAGCAAATGGTGGTAACAATAAGGGGGCGCATGCTGATGCTCTGTCTTTTGATTGGAATATAAGAAGTGTAACTTAACCTCAATTGAACGATGTTTTATTTTTGTTTCAAAGCTTTTCTAACCTCCACTTCACCTACAAAAAAGCCCTGCACATCATGCAAGGCTTCCTTTTATTTTTCATGGAGTTATCTAAGGTCACTACTTTTCTTCAAAACGTTTAGCTAACTGATAGAACTCGTTTACTTGTTCTTTAAGCTCAGTCGAATGATCCTTCACTGAGTGAGTAGCAACTAAATTCTGCTCTGCTGTCGACGCGATAGATTGCATGTGAAGATTCACCTCACTCGAAAGAGTACGCTGCTTATGAGCTGAGTTTTCTACCGACTGCATCAACTCGTTCATAGATTGCATTAGGTTTTCAACTTCAGATAAACGCTCTGCGCTCACCTTCGCCACATCACCGCACGCATCGGTCTGCTCTCTGTTCGCCAGAATATCTTTCTGCCAACCTTCAATGGTTGTGAGCATGGTTTCTATGCTCTCTTTTATCTGTACTGTCGCGTTCGAAGTACGCCCAGACAGCGCACGTACTTCATCAGCCACTACGGCAAAGCCTCGACCTTGCTCACCCGCTCTCGCCGCTTCTATTGCTGCGTTGAGCGCCAGCAGGTTAGTTTGCTCCGCAATGCCACCAATCTCTTCCATTATCTTACTGACACTTTGCGCTTGATCGCTCAGTTGGTAAGTCGTTTGTGTCGCTTTTTCAGCTTGTGAAGCTAAATTTTCAAGGTTGCGATGAGTTTGGTTAATGCTCTCTTTAGCGCCAGCACAAGTCTCTAGAGTCACATCGACAATCTGATGGGCTTCTTCTGTACGAGACGAAACTTCATTCGCGGTTAATTCAACCTCTTCGGTTGCCTCACGTACTTGCAGAATGTCTTTGGTTTGTTGATCTAACGCTTCAGACACTTCAAACGACGTAGAATTAAGATTGTCAGCCAAATCTTGCAATGGTTTCGCTGAGTCAGTCATTCGACCTAATACAGTCCGTATACGAGCAGACAGAAGTTTTAAGTGAAAATCAGCCACAGAAAACTTACTGTTCCCAGAATAAACTAGGCGGCTCACGCTATCGAACTTTGATTGCAGTTTTTTCAGCTGTAAAGGTGTGTCGATGAGTTCTTGGCGGAACAACAACGCAAGAGCAGAAACAGGTAGTAAACTCAAAAGCCATTGGGACACTTGCCCTACTTCGACAAGGTTTGAAATCAGTGGTGCAGTCAGCGAGCCCAGCAACACAGCATAACGAACACTATCACTGATCTGCAGCGACCATTGACGACCAGATTTCTCAGCCTTCAATAGACCTTGGTATGCTTTGTCAGCGACTTGTACCCATTCGTTTTTAGGCTTTACACGTACCGATTGGTAACCGCTCACCTTCCCATTATCGTAAATTGGCGTCACATAAGCATCTACCCAGTAAAAACCACCGGATTTAGTTTTGTTTTTTACGATACCGCGCCACGCTTTACCTTGCTTAAGGTTCAACCACATATCGGCAAAAGCAGCCTTGGGCATATCACCATGCCTCACAATATTGTGGTGTTGCCCTAGCAATTCTTGTTGGCTGTACTCTGCGATACGACAAAAAGCATCATTACTGTAAGTAATTACGCCTTTGAGGTCCGTCGTGGATACGAGTTGTTCGTGTTCGCTGAGTAACGTTTCACGAGATAGAGAAGATGAGCTGACAGTCATTATTATTAACTTTGGTTAATTATTATTTTAGGCGAGGAATATATACAATTATTAAAGTTATGACAAAATGTGAACGTCACATTTTGCGTAAATGCCTGCTATTTATACGAATTTAAGCTAGTTACCTCACATAGCTGCAATTTTGTACTAAACGTCCTACTCTCGGTTACGCCTCTTCTAAATTCAATTCAGTACTAAACTTCACCGTTCTCATTGATACAGAGGTGTGGAACTTACGAATATTGAGATCTTTGCGTAGCACTCGCTCAACAAAGTCTTCGTAGGCTTGGATATCTTTAACAGTCACGATAAGCATAAAGTCATAACTGCCTGAGATCTGATAACACTGCGTAACTTCTGCAGCCTTCGAGATAGAATGGCGAAAAATTTGATAAATATCGCCTCTATCTCGCTCCATTTCGACAGACACGACCAAAGTCATCTTATGACCAGCAAGCTCAGGGTTAATAATAGATACATCGCCCACGATCACTCCCTCCTCTCTCAAACGTTTTACGCGCTTTAAACAGGCAGGCGGTGACAAACCAACAAGCTCGGCCAATGCCAAATTGGGAATACGATTATTCTTTTGAAGCTGGATAAGAATGCTTCTATCTATGCGGTCAATTTCCATAATTTCTTAATCTCCCCATTTTGTGAGCAATAATTTCTAATATTAAAGTAATTAAAAAATTATAGCCGGATTTATAACGAGATTTAGAAATCACGATCACAGCAATCACGATAAGATCTTCTTAAATCAAACAGTCGCAACATGGACGTATCAATGAAATCCACTTATCAATTTTTTAAAGAACTCTTAAAAGAGATTTTCGATGTTACCTCAACGCTTTTTCGGATCATGATTCCAATTATCATCGTCATAAAAGTCGTAGAAGAGCTTGGCGGCATAGTGATTCTGAGTGAATGGTTAAGCCCAATAATGGAAAGCGTTGGGTTACCAAAAGAGATGGGTCTAGTGTGGGCCACTACCATCCTCACCAATATCTACGCTGGCTTAATTATTCTCATCAACTCCGATGTTTCTTTAACGGTTGCTCAAGCTTCTGTGTTAGGCAGCATGATGCTGCTCGCTCATTCGCTACCAATCGAAGGCGCAATCGCGAAAAAAGCAGGGGTAAGTTGGCTTGCCACCTTATCAGTCAGAGTCGGCGGCAGCTTGGTATTGACATGGCTACTGAATCTAAGCTATCAATACGGAGATTTACTCAACTATCCAGCAACCGTTTTATGGCAGCCAGAAGTATCGTCAGATAACAGTTACATCGGTTGGGCTATCGAACAACTCAAAAACTTCGCAGTGATATTCATGGTGATTTCAGCACTGCTACTGTTACTTAAAGTTTTAAAGGTTCTTGGCATCGAGAAGTTAATGGCTCTGCTGCTACGACCATTTTTAAGACTACTAGGCATCAGCAATGATGCGACCAATCTAACCATCATAGGGATCACGCTCGGTCTTTCGTTCGGAGGAGGTCTATTGATCAACGAAGCAAAGAAAGGACATATAGCCGCAAGAGACGTGTTTACCGCCATTATGCTACTCAACCTGCTCCACAGTTTGATTGAAGACACCTTGTTGATCTTACTGATCGGGGCTGATTTTTACACCATATTCTGGGGAAGAATCGTATTCTCAGTTCTCATCGTTGCTTTGATATCAAACGCCATTAAACGCATGAATCCGACGATTTGTGAGCGTTACTTTTATCGGGATGTTTCGCAATCATGAGAGTAGAACTTTCATCTTAAAACACATGACAAAAGAGCCAACTGCAAGGCTCTTTTAACCGCCGAAGATAGTACTTTTCAGCAGCATTTCCTTAACACATGCCCTTCTTAAACTCACCACCCCCTGATAACTCACCTAAATACTGATATTTTTGGTAAAAATATTTTACATCGGCAAATTAACTAAATGGTCAATTATTAAATTCATCCTTTATTAAACCGCAATAACG
>NZ_JAPPTH010000050.1:0-9547 GCF_027587015.1 Vibrio sp. Makdt | reverse complement strand
TATCGCTGTAAAAAGCCACAGGCTTGCCATGTTGATCCAGGTATTCCCGTGTGGCCACCATGTAATCAAAGGCAGATTCGGTATCACTGAAGCGTAGGTTCATCAAACGGCCCGTCGCATCATCGATGTAGACCAAGAGACAGCACTTAGGGCTGCGTCCTTCAAACCAATCGTGGTGTGAGCCATCAATCTGAACCAGCTCGCCTAAACAGTCACGACGATAACGAGGTTGGTAAACGCGAGGAGGTCGTTGTGAATGTGGCACCCAGAGACCATCGGCGATCATTCATGGGCGCAGTGTCTCGACAGACAGGACCAAGTTGTGTTGTTCCGTCAGCTTCTCACAAGCAAATGTTGGCGAAAAATCAGCGTATTGAGCGCGTATGATGTTCAGAACCTCAGCCCGAAAAGCATCAGGATAACGTCGGTTGCTCGGTCGGCCACGTGACCCATGAGCTAAGGAAGAAGCCCCATACTGGCTTAACTGACTCAATAAACGTCGAACTTGTCGAGGGCTTATGTTGAGTATATCGGCTGCATCAATTTGACGAAGGCGGCGTTCGCGAACATCTTGCAGCACTTTAAAACGATTAATGTCTCGGTCACTCATGGGAATTAGCATCGATTGAGGTCCTCAAAGCTCAGCGTGTTCATTAAGCATAAGAGGACATTTTAAAATTGCTCAAACCGGACATTACTAAATTGCACCTACATTTTTGGTACGCACTAAGTGACGTTACGTTAAATTAAGTTTCTCACATTAAGCTACATACAGCCATCTAACATTCAAAATCGGTTTAAATCTTTGATTTAAAATTGAAAGCTATCCCCCTAATACCAAGAACCTACCCCCAAGGGTGTTTATTCCGAACAATGTGGTCGTAAGAAAAATGTAGCATGGTCTCGTCGTTTTCTATTTTCTTCTCCCAATGTACGCCCCTATTGTTGTAAGCCATATGTTACATATTTTCGAGACACCAGATTTTGCAATAGTTCTTCTCTTTTTTTTGCGTGAGATATCAACCATGTGTTTTTGTTGTTCGTGAGGAATTAGTGCTGAGTTTGAGTATATTGCCAATTTCTCGCTTAATATTAGATTTGTTTTTTTAGTGCTTTGACCTGCATGTTGTTTTTTAGGTTTAAAGATAATGGCCTCTTAAGCTATGATTTTTTGACTCTCTTATAGAAGTGCTTAGGGCATAAATTAATTCCCATTAGCAATGTGTATCTGGTTAATTTATATAGCTTTGTTATGTTGTAATGAATTAAAGCGTCTATTTCCTACAGGAATCGTAGCCTTATGTGGATTGAATGACGGCTCGTCATTGATATACATTCTCAATAGGACTATTCCCATAATGTTTGTGGAGAATTAAAATTGAAAATCAGCAGCGTCATTGGCTTAGTGACCCTTATCGCTGTAACTAACGTTTCAGCTACTGAAACTATGACCTTTCCTGAAACTGCCTCTTCAGTTCCAGATACGGCTATTGTCTTTTCGAAATCTCAACCCCTGATCATATTGTTAGGCGGCTATACTTTTGAAGATAGGGCCTTAAAGTCAACAGTTTACAATTTTGGCATTAGTATCAGTGAGTTAAAACTTGAAAAGAAGCTCATATGGGATGGGGTAACACCTAAAGTGGTCGATGATCTTATCATGCGCCGTTCGGGAGTCTGCAGCTCCTTTGTACTTGATATCTCAATGTCTTCTTTAATCGCCTGCCAGAGCATATATTTAATCGTTTAGAAACGGCAAAACCAATGGGCTTCAATTGCTAGTGTCCAGATTTAGTACTGACTGAAGTTCTTATGTCTTTTAGAGCACTATTCGTTAGATAGTGCTTTTCTATCCATATACCATAGAAGATGAAATTTTGAAAAAAATACTGTTGTTTATTTTAGTGCTCGGGTTAGGTTTACCCGCTAGTGCTACTTCCCCGATGTACAATCAATACGATCATCACAAAGCAATGAGGGATAAGGTTAGCCAGTGGGTGGACTGGCAAGAACAGGAGCACACGTTGAGTGCGGTCGACGCGCTCAATGTTGTTAAAAAGAAGCACGGTATTGCTTACATGCCAGACTTGTTTTTTGTACGATTAATTGAATCTCTAAATCAGGACTTTAATGACGAAGGTCTTTCTTCATTAGATACTACTGTCATTATTGAATCAGCTACGCTATTTGTCATGTCACAAGCACATGACCTACCGCATTATGAGCTATTCCCTGCCCAGTACATGAAGCAGATTTTCTTAGATAGTTTATCACGAGAGTTAGAGCTTATTTCTCCTTCAACAGAAGACGAAGTATTGTATCTTAAGCGTTATTATCAAGGCGATTTTCTTGGTTTATCCGTTTACTCAATCGCGTTGAGCATTAGTTTAGAAAAGTATGGTGAAACTCAACTGATACAAAAACTCGCAGAGCAAACGGGTGGACGTTATACAGATTCAATACGTCAATTCTTCATTTCAGGTTTCTCTGGACGAGGGGTATTTAAAGACCGCTTAGAGGCGGTGTTGTTAGCAGAGCTTCAGCAATCGGCCGCTCAATGGAAACCTAGCTATGGTGATTTTTTGCAGTATCAAAATCGATCGCATCCCTATGCTCGAGTGGGAGCGATGCTGCAAAAGACAATTTTGACTCACTGGCCTTCGTTGAGGAAAGAAAATAAGGAAGACCTAAAGTTATGGTATCAACATATCAAGGGACTTCCTGGCCCAAAATATGGTTATTCAATAGTGGGAGAAGCTTTGGTTAACGATGTTCGTCAAAGAAAGCAGCAACCCCATCATAGTCGTTGGGGCTTTCCTTCGTTAGATGCTATCACTATAGCAGCGTTAATCGCACCAGAGATTGTCGGCGAATTAGCGTTGGGGGAATTTGCACAAGGGTTACTGTTTTCCAGAGCTATGTTCAATGGCGCTAGAGTCGCTGATGCAGTTTATACGAGTGAAGCTGTTGAGCTTGCTACAAAGGAAACAGCCGTATCGGGGGAACAGTTGACACAAGCATCGGCTCTGCAGATGAGTCAGGTCGTTGATTCAACACTTATCGGGCAGGAAGTAGAGACGGGATTACACTACTACATAGGTGAGGAGTCAGTAGAGGGCACTGATTTTGTAATGAACATCCAAGGAACTTGGCAGCGAGTTCGACGTTTCCCGTCAAGTAGCGATTATGCCTTGTTTGAAGGGACGGGTTCTTTCGGTACACACAGGATAACCCGAGAGGGAACGACAGGGTGGTCGTTAAATCAACCGGTGACAAGTCTGCATAATTGGGTTTCCTTAGGTGAATATCGCCACGTACTGTTACTTAGAAAAGGAGAGCCAGCATCATTATTTCGACATTTCGGAGAAAACGTCAAGAGTCGGTATGGTATTCCAAAAAGTAATTTGTACAGTGACGGTGACGTAACCTCTCGTCACCTCAATAACTTGTTTCCTCGAGTGCAATCCGATCAACTCTCATCTTTGACGTTCAACCATCGTTTGGATGTTGTTGCTCACGGTAACCCATATGGTCCAGTTTGTATGAATCAAAATGGTATTGAGACATCATTAACACCGGGGGAATTAGCAAGAAAGCTATTTGATTTAGGGCTTAGGCAGGTTGGTGTACTAAAAGTGCAGTCCTGTAATGTTGGAGGTGGATTTTATTTATCAAAACTTGAAACGGAGCTGAAAAAAACCGGGATTGAGGTTGGCTTTCTTGTTGCTCCGAAGGGATATTTAGTACAGCTCCCCCTTTTGCCGAGAGCTGTATTCGATCCGTTTCCCAACTTCAGTGCTGATCGTTATGAAGTCATATCGACAGGGTTACATCAAGGCTTTCAGGGAACTCGGTATCACTAAACATAGGTAAGAGCTATGCTGATTTCTGGTGTATGGAAGAGAAAGGAAGTTGCGGTGTAATCTGTTGATGCAGTTCTCCCCAGAACGATTAACAGAAAGGTACACCGCATGACTGATAATACTGTTGTTTCACTGAATACACCACAAGACCCACTTACAGAACTGATACGTCAAGGGGCTAGAGATTTGATTGCACAAGCTGTTGAAGCTGAGCTTCAACAGCTTGTGCAACACCAGAATGTTATGGTTGACGGCAAGCAAGCTATCGTTCGCAACGGTTTCTTACCTGAGCGAACCTTGCAAACCGGTGTCGGTGATGTCGAAGTGCAAATTCCTAAGGTAAGAGATCGCTCAGGGCATGGCGTCAAATTTAATAGCAACTTGATACCCCGTATCTCAAGCGAACAAAGAGCGTTGCAACACTGCTCCCGTTACTCTATCTCAAGGGAATATCTACGGGCGATATGCTGCCTGCTCTGGAGTCTCTGCTTGGTAAGGATGCGACAGGCCTGTCAGCCAACAGCATCTGTCGCCTCAAAGAGCGCTGGTATGCGGAGTATGAACAGTGGCGTAAGCGTGACCTCGGTAGGCGTCGCTATGTTTACGTTTGGGCTGACGGTGTTTACTGTCACGTTAGGATGGACGATAAGCTCTGCTTACTCGTCATCATTGGTGTGATGACACTGGACGCAAAGAAGTCCTTGGCGTTTTGGATGGTCATCGAGAGTCAGAATCAAGTTGGACGGAACTCATTGAGCAGCTACGAGCACAGGGATTACAGTTAGCACCGAAGCTCGCCATCGGAGATGGCGCGCTTGGCTTCTGGAAAGCGGTTGCTAAGTGCTGGTCTCAAACGACTCAGCAACGATGCTGGGTACATAAGACGGCGAATGTGCTTAACAAGGTGCCCAAAAGCGTACAACCACGAATGAAGGAAGCACTGCAAGATATCTGGATGGCAGAGACTAGAGATGATGCTTATCACGCCTTCTCAACCGTCCAGAAGCGCTTTGAAACCAAGTATCCAAAGGCAACCGACTGCTTGGTGAAAGATAAAGCTGAAATGCTGGCGTTCTACGATTACCCAGCAGAGCACTGGGTTCATATCAGGACAACCAACCCAATAGAATCGATGTTCGCCACAGTACGTTTACGCACGAACAAGACGAAGAACTGTGGAAACAGAAAGACGACGTTGATGATGGCCTACAAGTTAATGCGCAGTGCAGAGACGAAGTGGCGTCGTCTACGAGGTTTTGCACTCCTAGCGGATGTTGTGAAAGATGTTCGCTTCATCAATGGAGTGAAAGAAATGGAGACTCATCAACAGGCTACTGCATGATCTCCATACACCACATTTGACAATAGCTCATAGTTAAGTGCCTCTACATATTAGATTATGTAGACGACAAAGAGTTAAGACATTTTGTTCAACAAGCGTTAAACCGTGGCGAAGCTTACCATCAGCTACGCCGCGCTATTGCTTCAATCAATGGCAATCAATTTCGAGGAGGAGATGATTACCAAATAGAGCAATGGAATGATTGTGCAAGGATCATAGCAAATTGCATCATCTACTATAATTCAGCTTTACTCTCTGGGTTGGTTGAAAAGTTTGAAAAAGAAAACAATCAGGAAGTCGTCAATCTCATTGCGGGGTTGTCTCCTGTAGCTTGGAGACATATTCAACTTGCTGGTAATTACATTTTTGGTGTGAAAAAAGACAATATTGTTTTGGAAAGGCTTTTGGAAAACCTCGATCCCCTTGCAGAAGATAATTACATAAGCATGGTGGCTTAATTTAGAGTACTTAGAAAACTACCCCTATCTCACAGCCCTTGGTATGTAAGGGCTGTGAGCAAACTTTGGACTTTTCGATGAAATGGGCACAAATCCCCATATAGCGAACAAGTTCCCACTCTGCGCTAATAGAGAGGAGGAACTCGAAAACAAATGATTTTTAGAATCAAAGTGACGCTCATCCAGTCTCTTGCTACGATGGTTGGGCTCGTGCTTTCGTAAGACAAGGTGGCTCTGCTCGTCTCATTCATGCAGCGATAAAGACAGAAGGGCAGTGCCACCGATTTTAAAGAGAAAGTGTGAAATAAAACACACGTATGAACACAGTTGCTTACATTCACGCTCAGATAACGTTACTCTGCGTCTACAGGCTGAAAACTGTACTAAGTCAATCACTACGTGACTTAAATGACACATTGACGATCTTCGAGCTGTCGCTTGCGGCGGCTCTTTTTTTGGGAGATTGATTTAATGGTTAACATTGAAAAAGTGAATGCCACGCTTTTAAAGTCAGGGCATGCGTCGGTAACGCAACGTGAGTGGTTGTTTATCGAGACCATGAATCAGGCGGATCTAAGCTTGCCCTTTATCGTTCGATGGGTTGTTAGCAAGCGTGATGAGTCTACTGACCATCACGCTGATTTATCTTGATGCGACAAAGGTTGATTCAGTTGATGGCTAAGCTCGGTGAAAAACGTTTCACGCTTACGTTCAATAAGCTGCTCAATATAAGCTTCTTTTGCTTTTTGACCTGCTCGTGAAGCTTCTTGCATGGTGAGTTCTACTTCTTCGGGAGTCAGGCGGTATACCTTATTGTTGAGGTATTTCAGCGCTTCTCTTTTAATCAACCCTTGTTTGCCTAAAAGTTTTATCACCAGCGAATCGATAGGGTGCAGACGTCGCATTCTTAGCTCCATTAAGTGAGGTTGAAAGTCTCATTTTTCAATAGAGTAAGTATGAGATATGTTTTTAATTGCGCTAGCGTAAAATATATAAAGGCGACGTTTTGGGGGAAGAAAGCGCGCTCTTTAAGTAAAGGGAGAGTAGATAGTATGGGAGTCAAAGAAGCTCACAGACTGTATATCTCATTCTGACTCATTTGGTGTTAATCCACCGTTATATTGATGTGGACGATGCTGGTTGTAATAGCCAACTAGGTAATCAGTTATTGCTTGCTGTGCCTCTGTAAAACTTCTATAGCCATTCTTTGGTACCCATTCCGTCTTCAAGCTTCTGAACACTCGCTCCATAGGACTGTTATCCCAACAGTTCCCACGACGACTCATACTCTGAGTAATTCGATATCTCCATAGCAACTGACGATGTTTTTTACTCGTATAGTGGCAACCTTGAACCGAGTGGAACATGACACCGGACGGCTTTCCACGGCTCTCATAGGCCATGGTCAATGCCTTGCCAGTCAATGCGCTATCTGGTGAGTTAGACATTGCCCAGCCGATGACTTTTCGTGCGAACAAGTTAATGACAAGTGCTAGATAAGACCATCGCTGTCCCGTCCAGACGTAGGTCACATCGCCGCACCAGACTTGATTCGGTTCAGTTACCGCGAACTGACGATTTAACCGATTGGGTATATGAACAAAAACTCAACAAGCAAATATGTCATGCTATACATCTGCGCCGAACTGAAGGCGCAACCATTGGACAACTGGCCAAAGATTTTGAGCTGGGAGAAGCGACAATTTATCGAGCATTAAAAGCTGTCTCTTCAATATCTGTCACATGATTTTTCCCAAGTCATGTTATGGTTCATGGGTTAATCCCATTCATCGTCGGCATCGATATTCTCCAAAAGAACTTGATAGTTGGTTGCTTTTTCATCTAATTTGCTGATTTTAGATGAAATTACCCTAGGTTGTGACCCCAAGTCGCCGTGATTTCTCGCATACTCATTCGGCGATTATCCAACAACTCATTATTTTTAGGGCCGATGGTAAAGCCAGTAAACACCATCCTGTTCTGACATAGCGTGTACTGATACGGGTCATTACCTGTAAAGCCTTTGTACTGTTTGGCATCTTTTTCGAACTCGTCTTTTCTAGTGCTAAATACACCAGTGGATGAAAGCACCCTCGCTTTCTTTTGGACAGAAAGCCGCAGTAACGCACCATTTTAAATGGTGCTACTAGCATCGCTATCTTGGCCAATGGTTAGGTTTATATAAGGGGAAGAGGAAAACTTACAGGGCGGAGAAAATCTGCTTTATTAGGTCAGTCTCAATGTACTGAAGGGGCTAAGAATAGCCGTCTTTCAAGGAAGACGGCTAGATTTGTTACGTTTCAGAAACAACGCAACTCACTTGGTTAGTCGTATCATTTCCCCTCGGGTAAGGGTGTTTATCCTTTAAATTGATTATCCAGTGGCTATCTGGAAAGTTATCATTGGCTTGCTTATTGCTCCAATACGTTCCGTAACCCTCATTGCTGCTCCAAGGCCAACCATGGTTGGGACCGACATATTCATTGACCAGCTTTTCCAACTGATCTCGCGTTGGGATCTCTTGCCCTCGTGTAGAGCAATATTGTAAGGCATCATCGTAATTCAATAAGCGCTCAGGTGGCTTAGAAAATATCAGTGTGCCCACTTGAATTGTTTCACTCTGCTCTTCTTTCACAGTCAGTGTCACGTTATTATCGGTCTCCTGATCGCGATAATTAGCCGAAACCTCCGCATATTCTCCAGTGTTACCGACTGCTTGAACTGTGTAGTCGTCTATTTTTTGAAAAGAGGCGTCACTGAGGACTAGCTGGGCATCTTGAGTCACGTCTTCCTTAACAAAGTCATCACTTGCGGAATCATAGGTCGCAACAACACGAAACATTCGCACCTGACCTTTAGGTACATCGTCTGAAAATGGCACGTCCGGTGTGTACAGATTATTGTCCGCATGTTCAACCTCAAGACTCGTTATAACGCCATCACCAACAGATAGCTGAATCCCCTTTTCATCTACAAAGTCTGGAACATCGGGGGTAACAATACTCGTGGTACCCGGCTCACCGATTGCTTGGAAGCGGTTGCTCGTTTCTGAGACCGAGGTAAAGCTAGTTATATCACTGTTATTCCATGATGCTACAGTATTGGTTATATCCTCTTCAAAAGTTTCAGCACTACGATTGATGTCCCCTCTGTATACTCCGATAGCCTTTAAAGTACGGCTGAGATATCGTGGAACCAGTGCATTCGCTCCTTGGTCTATTTCAGTTCGTACTGCAATTAATTCAGCGGGCGATATGGAGAGGGTGACGTCATTGCTTACCTCTGATTGGTAACCGGAGAGAGAAGCCGTGATGGTTGTTTGTTCACCGACATTGCTCTTACTACCAATCGCACGGAAAGTGTTATCTTTTTGCTCAAAAGCCGGGTTTTTATCAGAGTTCCAGGAGACATCCTGTGTGACATCGATGCTTCCGAGACCTTCAAACTCTGCGTCTGCCATCAGTGTTCGAGCTTGCCCACGAGGCACGGAGGTACTTTGTCCCCCGCCAACTTCAATATGTAGCTCTTTTAAAATAGGGTTAGAGACTTCCAACGTGCGGGGGTCACTGTAAACACCTTGATAACTCGCTGTCAGCACTGAATCAGATCCAACATCACCAGAAGCGAGAAAGCGATTTTTCTGCTGATCATCTTGTTCAAACCCATCGCCTTGCTCCTGCCAACTCACCTCATTCGTACCAGTGGTGACTCTACCATCATTCCAATAGATGTCAGCGCTATAAGAAACCGTTAACCCTCTCGGTACTTCATCATTAGTCAGCATCACTTTTTCCAACTTTTTTGTTTCAATCTTATAAGGCTGGATGTCTACAACACGCTTGGTTATATGATTCGATTCCGCATCACTAGCATCAACCCGAGAT